>NZ_JCACCM010000169.1:0-8619 GCF_059501405.1 Myxacorys sp. | reverse complement strand
AACTCGTCACTTGAGTTATACCATCTGTAGCCTATCTTTGGAGATTTGGTATGAGACAACGAGAGCTGTGATTCTAGTGGCTGACTTGGCGATCGTGCCTTGCCAACCAACCGGGGTTGACCTCGAAAGTGCATCGGATACGGTTCGCTTAATTCATCAGGCTCAAAGGATTCGTCGAGGTGAACCTAAAGCAGTTATGTTTGTGAATCGAGCGGTGAAAGGAACCAAATTAAAGGATGAAGCGATCGAGGTGTTGCGATTGATGCCGGGAGTCGCGGTTTTAGATACCGTGATTCATCAGCGTCAAATTCTAGCAGACTGCTTTGGGCAAAACTCAACTGTATTTGATTTGACGGGATCGACCGCTGGAATTGCTCGGCGTGAATTAGAGCAACTCTTTAAGAAGGCTTTGGAGGTATTAGATGGCTAAATCGAGACAATCACTGACGCAAGGCTTATCAGCATCCATTGCCCAAAAATTTATTGAGAATCCCGAAAGCATTCAGTCATCTCAAACGGTATCTCTTGGACAAATTCACCTTCCAGCTAAACAGCCTCGACGCTATTTTGATCCACAGAAGCAAGCGCAACTTGTCCAATCTGTTCGTGAGTATGGCATTTTAGAGCCGCTCTTAGTTCGTCCCTTAAACAGTGGAGGTTATGAGCTAATTGCAGGTGAACGCCGTTATCGTGCTGCTCAAGAAATTCAACTTCAAGATGTCCCCGTCGTTATCAAAGAGTTCGATGATCAACAAGCTTTTCGAGTATCACTAATTGAGAATTTACAGCGAGAGGACCTTAATCCTGTAGAAGAGACAGAAGCCATTTTGGAGCTACTGGCTATTCAAATTGGAGGAAGTCCTGAAGATGTAGCCTCGGTTTTAAACCGCGCAAATCATGCAAAAAACCGCGATCAGGAACTGGAGGGAAACGTTTCCCTCCAGCTTGAGATGATTGAATCAGTTCTTGCAGAAATCGGACGATTTAATGCTGAATCTTTCCGAAGCAGCCGTTTGCCGTTACTCAATCTGACTGCAGACGTCTTGAAAGCACTTCGAGAAGGAGAGCTTGAATTTACGAAGGCTCGTGCGATCGCACGAGTTAAAGATGAGGGACAGCGCAAATCATTACTTAAGTTGGCGACAACAAAGAATTTGAGTTTGAGTGAAATTAAGCAGAAGATCCAGGAATTGACGAAAACTCAAGAGGAAACCACAGAAATTAGCTACACTCAGCGCTATGCTCAAATCGGGCAACGGCTGAAGAGGTCAGCAATCTGGGAAGATCCAAAAAAACGGGCTAAATTGGAAAAATTGCTTTCTCAACTTGATGAGTTAATCGGACCTGAGAACTTAGAAGCCTGAAGTCGTTTCAAAATGCGTCAACACTAATCGTGCCCAAACAATCATCGCTCTTTTCCCAAGACTATGACGCCTTCCTAAATCAACTGAAGGAGCAGATTCGCCGTGCGCAAGTGTTGGCTGCAACGGCTCTCAACCGGGAGGCAATTTTGCTGTATTGGCAGCTTGGTAAAGAAATTCTGGAAAGGCAAGAGCGAGAGGGCTGGGGTGCAAAAGTTGTGGAGCGACTTGCGAAGGACTTGCGGCGTGAATTTCCCGGTGTGCAAGGATTCTCGGCTCGAAATCTCAAGTACATGCGAGCATTCGCAGAAGCCTACCCAGATGTTGAAATTGTGCAGCAGCTGTTGCACAAATTGCCGTGGGGACATTTAGTTCGGTTGCTGGACAGCGTGAAAAATCCGGATGAGCGAGTTTGGTATGCGCAGCAAGCGATCGAGAACGGCTGGAGCCGGACAGTTTTGGCATATCAAATTGAGAGCGGGCTGCATAAGCGGTTAGGCGGAGCGATTACCAATTTTGATCTCACACTGCCAAAACCTCAATCCGATTTGGCAAAGGATTTAATCAAAGACCCCTACAATTTTTCGTTCTTGACATTAGGGAAAAATGCTCAGGAGCGGGATCTTGAAAACGCTCTTGTCAATCACATTCGAGACTTTCTTCTAGAACTGGGAATGGGATTCGCTTTCATGGGAAGCCAATACCCAATCACAGTGGATGGAAAAGAGTACAGGCTGGATTTATTGTTTTATCATGTTCGGCTGCGCTGCTATGTTGTCCTAGAACTTAAGATGGTGGAGTTTGAACCGGAGTTTTCAGGCAAACTCAATTTTTATGTGTCGGCAATTGACGACTTGATGCGGCATGCGGATGACCAACCCACGATTGGGATCATTCTATGCAAGTCGAAGCAGAAAACAACGGTAGAGTATGCCCTTAGAAATCTAAGTACGCCGATCGCGGTTTCGACGCACCAACTACCAGCTCAATTAAGGCAAAACCTTCCATCGAGTGAGCAACTCGAAATGGAGATTGACACAAAACTGTCTGAGATTGCCAGTCAAACCCCAATGGATGAGGAGAACTGAAACACTTTGAACTGGATCATCCTGTACATGGACTCAACTTGGACTAAATCGCCATCTGGTTATAACTGCAAATCTGCATTCTCTCGTCCGTCAACTGTCACACGAGCAACGGGAGAACGAAGGTTTGGGCTTGGAATTCTGCGATCGGGCACAGTTAACCAAATTAACCAAAACTATCTTCAGCTCTAATAAATTATCTCAAATTCAATCCGAAGATTGATCGTTCGGCTCAGTAGCTATTGCTGCCTGTAACCTAAAAACTGGTTCTCCTGTTGAGATTGCTGATTCAATAATGCTGGCAGCTTGTTTTACCCCACCCAAGTTTTGAATCGCTGACTACAAGCGCAACGCCTGAACTTTATAGGGGTAAACCTAGCGAAGCTGCCGTCAGCCGCCATGATGACGCTGAAAACCTTGCCCTGTAAAGATTTCAGCGACTAGTTTTGATTCAAGAACAGATTGTGTCGGGAGAGGTGTAAAAACGTAAGAATTTTGCATTTTTCGACTTGAAACAGCCCAGTTGAAAACTTTGACTAGTACACCTTTGGACTATTTTAGGACTAAAAAATTCCAGAAACCGACTAGTACACCCCATCATTTTGGAGCGGATTGAACCCTGAAACCCGCATGATCTCCTTGTTTCGCTGCCACCCGCGCAGAAGTTCAAAGATTACTGTTGACGAAGGATAAATCGTAAGAAGTCTACTTCGCAGAGCTTTCAGGTTGATAAAGTTACTTAAGAATAAAACTGCGGCGTGAAGGCTCTACTACGTAAGCATTTCAACGCTCGCATTGCGGCTGACGGCAGCGTCGCTACTTTCACCCCAGATTGGCTTGCTCGCTATGGCAGGCATCCCTAAGTTGTGTTGTGTCGCTTTTAGACACAACACCCTAACCCTAATCAGCTCCGCAGCTGAGATCGCTAGACTCTCAGCGCTTTGATGACTTACGAAGCAGGAGGCGTTGCGGGCGAATGTTCTTGCGGTTCGTCAGCAGAATCGACTTGAGCGCCTTCATTCTCGTTTCGCTCTTGCAGCAACTTGACCAGCGCCGCAATCAGTTTTTCAAACTCCAGCGGCTTCGTGAGGTAGCGGTCAAAGCCAGCGCCCAGCGCTCGTCTCTGATCTTCCTCTCTCGCCCTTGCACTGAAGGCAATCGCTCGAATTCGTCTCCCTTGTCCGGAGGGAAAGGAACGAATCGCTTCAATCAAGCTGCACCCATCAGCATGCGGCATGGCAATATCGCTGATGATTGCTTGCGGTTGTACCCCAGCAAAGACAGCTAGTGCCTCTTGTACAGACCCGCACGCGACCACGTTTGCCCCATAAATCTGTAAGGTCACAGTCACAAGCTCGCGCGAGTCGAAGTCATCATCTACAACTAGAACTGTTACCCCTTGCAACACGGAATTATCATCAGGAGAATACATGGCTTACGTTATACGGAATGGAGGCAGAAGGACTGTTCTCAAGCATCCACTAATTCTATAATCCCGCAACCAGTTGCTCTGCCTCAAACGGTTTTAAATAGGGCATTATGGGCAAGTGATCCAATCATTTTGCGGTCGTCCGCAATCTGGCAGCAGAGCGATCACGTCTTCAGAAGTTTAACTACGACAATCCCCGTAGCCGTTTCTAGTCGGTCGGTCTGGTGTTGAGAGTTTCTTCAGATGCTAGTGACAAGATGTAACAAGCATCCTTCCAAATGGTAGTTAGATGATTCTTTGGTGATTGCGGTAGCACTCTGACTTAATCTTAAATACTCCTTCAAGCTGTTTCTAAGATGAAGGTATCTGTCAGAGAATTTTGTCTAATCTTCTAGCCATACTCAAGATTCCCTCCCAACCTCCCTCAGTCCAGGGAGGTTTTCTCACGCGCTCTCGGGATTTTTTTGCGTGCCTGGTTGAATGTTCGGGATAGGCGCAATCCTAAATGTCTTGCTCTTGATTCTCTAGTGATTGCGGTAACACTCTGACTTAATCTTAAATACTCCTTCGAACTCCCTCTAAGGTGAAGGAATCTATCAAAGAATTTGTCTAACCTCTAAGTAAGTCTTATACGAAGTGTTAAACGTCTCCAACCTCCCTCAACCTTCTAAGTCAGGGAGGTTTTTCTTACGCGCTGACGGTGACTTTTTGTGCGGTTGGAAATGCGTCTGAAGTGTAGGAACCTCTCAGAGAATTTTGACTAATCTCTAAGTAATGAGCGCTCAAAGTCATCTCCTAACCTCCATCCACAGTCAAGGGAGGTTTTTTCGTGCGTTCACGATGCCTTGCTGGATGGCAGGGAGAAGATCTGAGCCTTGGTTATCCCGTGGCTATGCATCGTTTCGTAACCAGGCAAGCGGAATAGTTAGATGTATCTTTTTAAGGATTTAAGTGCAATAACTTCACGGGGTGACAGCGCTCTTGAAAGCTAGAGAAGATGCCGGATTTGGGCGATGAGAGCAGAAAAAATGGAGTGAAACAAAACGATTCACTCCACTGCTGTTAAATATGTTGCCGTCATTCTATCAAACCTGCTTACAATCACAACTCTCGAATATTCAATTCGTGACGCTGGAAATCTTGGTCGAACTGTTGCAGAAAGAGCGACGAGTCACCATCGAGCGCCTAGCAACGCTGTTTCCCCAACCGATTCTATTTGAGAGTCGCCGCCGGAACGTCCAACGATTTTTGAGTTTGCCGCAACTGACACCAGAAGCCGCGTGGTTTCCGATTCTCAAGCAGTGGCTCAAGCGTCATGTCCCACGAGGGCAAACGCTACAAATCGTGTTTGACCGGACGCAATGGCAAGACCATAATTTATTCATGGTCAGCCTCGTGTACCAAAATCGTGCCATACCGTTGTTCTGGAGGTGGCTCGACCAGCAAGGACAGAGTTGCTTGAGTAACCAACAGAAAGTGCTGCGTCCCGTGTTTCGACTGTTGAAAAAGCATCGCTTTGTCTTACTTGGAGACCGGGAGTTTCACAGTATCGAACTCGCCGCCTGGTGCGTTGAAAAAAACGTCTCCTTCGTGTTTCGTTTACCCAAAAGCACGACCGTTCAACCGGGCGACCGCATGGCGTTTACACGACTGGATGACCTGCCACAAGCCCCCGGCTTCACCGAGCAGTACTTGCAAATTCAAGTCACCCAAAAACGCGGGTTCGGTCAACACAATCTGGTGGTTCATCAGAAACGGACGTACCGTCAATCGACGACCGACGCTTGGTATTTGCTCACCAACCTGAAGGACGCGAACAAAGTCCTGTTTCACTACGACAGTCGCTTCTGTATCGAACCCTCGTTTAGGGACTTCAAATCCGGCGGCTACCACCTGGACGAGTGTCACGCCATACCGCAGCGCTTTACTGCCTTGCTGGTTCTGATTGCCATTGCTTATTCCATCTCCACCGTTCGGGGAGCGCGCATTCGCAAAAAACGTGTGCAGCATTACGTGGGTCGGGTGAAAGAACCGAAACGGACCGAAAACCGACACAGCCATTTCTGGATCGGTCTGTACGGCAGTTTGTGGATTAACAGCCTCGATCTTTGGGCATCGTTGGCGACTAAACTGATGGTGCTCAAACCCCAAAAACGCGCCTTTTTTCGACGAGGTCTCAACGCTATTTCCCTCATCCAGTCTGCGTTGTAGCTTGGTTGTCACCCCCTGAATGCAATAACTCAGGTTCTTAAATTTGTAGTTCTAGAGAGTGTTATGACATTCAACGAACCCAAGAAAGAACAGAACGTGAATCCTGATGCGAATTCTAAAGTGGATACTTCTATTCCAGAACTTCCCCATCCTCCCCATCTTCCAACGCCTAAACCTCCCGGAGCCGTAGAACCTACCTCTCCAACTTCTTCTGGCTCAATACCTGAACCTCATTTCTCTGCACCGGGACATCTTGACCCACCTGTCTAATGCCAGACTTTGAAATCGATGAGAACCACAACAGAGCTAGTACGAGATGGTGGGAATTGAGCTACTGTAATGCGGGCATTTTGCCCGTGTGAGCGAGACACTCACACGACAAACGGTTGTTAGATTTAAGCCGAGGTCTACTAGGCTGTTTCAATTCTCTATACAACTAAACAACCGCTTTTTCTCGGACTGGACAAGACCTGAGTGGAAAGCGAACGATTTATTGCATTTCTTTCAATAACCCAACCTTGGAGTCAAACAATGTTTAATCAACAAGCTGATGAGTCCCTTGGAGTCGAACAGCTTCCTCAAGACAAATTGGATGCCTCTCCTAGCGACGAGGACATTCAAGCGTCTAGCCTTGATGTCGAAGTTGCGGAAGTCACCACGACATCCGCTGATTCAACTGAGCAACAGAACTCTAAAAGCTAACCCTCTTGATGAAATATGAGCTGTACTAGAAATTAGATTTGCGTCGCAACCTGTTGAGCGAATAGAATTAGCCCTGAAATTGATCAGGCCTTTAAATCCGCTCAAACGAAGCGCAATTAATAGCGAAATACTGCTGCAACAGGTGTGTCATCTGGCACTTCTTCCGGTTCGACAGCATACACCGTTCCACCATGAAAAATCGTTTGAATTGCTGCTGCATTCAGCAAATCTTCATCGCCAGGCTGAGCGTCACTGTGCATTTCAAGCTTCATTGAGTCCGGATCAAAATGTCCCCATTTTTGCACACCAACCGGAACAAAAAGTTGTTCTACACGACCATAAAACGCGCCTTGAATGACTTCGTCCAAGTCGTTCGACCCTTTGCCAGCCGCGATCGACTCATGATAGTAATCGATCGCTTTTTGCTGGTTTGCTTGAAATTGCGGCTCCACGATCGCCCAAGCTTCTGCATGAAGTTCTTGCGCCGTTTGCTCCTTTGTATTGTGTTGAATTCCTTCTTCCACAATGAAATTGTAGGTATTTGCTTCGTGATAAATCGGTAGCAAATAGTTAACGCCAGCTAGAACAAGCGGCGCGTGGCGATTATGGAAAAAGTCGTGCAGTGCTTTATCTACTAATTGAAAATATTGCAGCAAATCTTCTTTGACGTTTTCGCGCTCGCCGCCCTGTCCGTGATACGAGCCAGCTTGTAGAGCGGCACGACCTGCACCACCGCCCTGTCGCCGCTGTTCATCCTTCGCCGTTTCGTCATACTGCAACGCTTCATCCATGCTCTTGGGCAAGCCTTCAATTTCAACTTCACGAGTCATGCCGTAGCGATTGCTTTCTAAAAGACGCACATCGCGCTGACCAAGCGTGAGAATATAGAAGCGGTCATCTCCGCTCAACAGGGGAATTAACGGCTTGAGATGAAAGCGATCATTCACGACCACCAGTTCAATCATGTCGATCGGCACGCGATAGAAGCGGAAGAATCCTTCTGAGATGAACAGAGCTAAACCTGCGTTCTGATCCTGCCAAAATTCATCTTCATCCAAATCAATTGCGGGCTGAAGAAATTGACCTAGATCAGTCGGGTGCAATTCATATTTTTCTAACTCCGCTTCTGCCTGTCGAATTAGATTCTTGAAGCGGACAGAGTTTTGCCCAGTTTCTGAACTAAGCTGCGCAGTTGGCATGTAGATCGATACACACAATCCTTGCTGCTGTTCAACAAGTTCTTTCAGGTCTTCGATCGAAAGAAAGCTCATATTATTAAGGTGAAATTAAAGAGAGATAAAAACGAGTTTTACACAGAAATCGTAAAAATTTTTCCAGGCTGAAGCCTCTATCGAATGATAGAGAAAGCTTGACCATTTAGAAGCTATCTCTAAACAGCTGTAACAACTGATGCTGAGTAATGCGCTTTTTTTTCTTCAACACACAGCGGTACTAGAGAACTAGTACCGTTTCCAAGAAATTCTGCTACCTATGCCCTCCCATAAAGACGCGATTAGTTGCTTCGCAGAGAAGGCGGCGCGTCTTTACCAAGATCTATAGCAACTATCTAGGGAATTGGTATAACTCTCCTTTGACGTAACAATCCTCAAAATCTAAATCCTGGTATTAGTTCGATGATTATGGTTCTTTCAGAGTTACGCTCATCACTCAAAAAAAAGCCTCCAGTTCATGAATGTCTCACGAACTGGAGGCTTGATAGATATTAACTAATAGAGTTTTTGCTGACCTAAATCAGCTTAGATACAGACTCTTGAAAAATTACATTGCAACTTGTCAAACACCAATGAAGGTTTGTGGTCAAGCCCTCGGT
>NZ_JCACCM010000168.1:0-8663 GCF_059501405.1 Myxacorys sp. | reverse complement strand
TTGGTTCATCTTATCCGCTTTATCTGTAGCAGGCATTAATTGAGATGGTATAAGACAAGCGTTCCTGACAGCTCTTGTCGATTGGGCGGACGCACTTGCGCCCAGCGATCGCGCATCACATGTTCAGTAAACGCTTTGAGTGCTTCTAGCTTCTCCTCAGCAGCCTCCACCAGCATCGCTTGACCAAAGACGACAACTGAACGGTAATTCATTGAATGGTGAAAGGCAGACCGGGCAAGGACGAGGCCATCAAGCAGCGTCACGGTTACACAAACTTCTACACCTTCCTTGAGCGTGCGGAGCATTCGACTGGCAGGAGAACCATGAATGTAAAGGCGGTCGTCCACTCGCCCATACGCAGTAGGAATCACAAACGGCTGCCCATCGACGACAAACCCTACCTGGCAGATCAATCCTTCATCGAGAATGTCGTAAATTGTCTGGCGATCGTACTCTCCGCGCTGGGGCAGGCGCTTAACTTGAGTGCGTGAAGTCGGCAAAAACGTTGCATCGGTGGCTTCTGAATGCGTCATAAATTTCCTTTTCAGTTCTCTAAAAAACTACGTCAACGATCTCCGCATCACATTGCTGTCGGCAAAGCCCAAGCGACTGTAGACGGGTCTGCCCCAAGGAGAAGCGTTTGTGAAAGTCGCGCTCCGAATGATGGTCATGGGTGACATGGGCAGGATTGAACGGCAATAAGCTCGAACGCTGTTAGCTTAACTCCTGCAATTGGACTGGCAAAAGTACCAATTTCATGTTTTGCTGTAAGTCCACTTGACGGAAATTGGGCAGATGGATGTTGCGATTGTTCTAGACCATCAGTCGGAAACCCCATTACATCAGCAACTTTATGACGAACTGCGTCAGGCGATTTTGACCGGGCGAGTGCTGCCGCGCCAGAAACTGCCTTCCACCCGGTGGCTCGCCCAGTCGCTCGGCATTTCTCGCACCACTGCTACCCAAAGCTACGATCGCTTGCAAAGTGAAGGCTACCTGGAAACTACGGTTGGTGCCGGCACTTACGTCTGTGCTCAACTGCCGGACGATTTGATGCAGTCAATTTCAATCCCCACACTGGCGCGATCGCAACCGTTGACGGTTCCGCTTTCTCGATATGGCGCAACCTTGGCGCAAATGCCCTTCACACTACAACCAGAGCCAGACTTGCCGATCAACTTTCGCTTCGGGCAACCCGCGCTGACTGCCTTTCCGCTCAAACTCTGGCGAAAACTGTTATCCCGTCGCTGTTGCGCTGAACCCAGATGGTTGGATTACGCCACTGATTTTCAGGGCTATTTCCCGTTGCGACAGGCGATCTCGCAGTATCTTTGCCATTCTCGTGCGGTGCAATGTCAGCCAGAACAAATTGTGATCACAAACGGCACACAGCAGGGACTTGACCTGATCCTGCGCTTGTTGATTGAAGTGGGTGACGCGATCGCCATTGAAGATCCAGGCTATTTGAGCGCTCGCCGCATCTTCCAAAGCCATGGTGCAAAGCTAATTCCCATTCCGGTAGACGCCTTTGGGCTAGTGGTCGAACAGTTAGTACAGCCCACGATTCGCCTAGTCTATGTCACGCCCTCTCACCAGTTTCCTACAGGAGCTACCCTATCGTTGCCGCGCCGATTGGAACTGCTGACTTGGGCACAACAGACAGGAGGGTTGATTCTAGAAGATGACTACGATAGTGAGTATCGCTACGGTGATCGCCCAATTCCTGCCTTGCAAGGACTCGATCGAAACAATTCGGTGCTGTATTTGGGCACGTTTTCCAAAGTGCTCTTTCCCGCTCTACGGATTGGTTATCTGGTGTTACCTCTCACTCTGGTCGAGCTATTTGCTCGAGCCAAATGGCTGCATGATCGCCAGTTGCCCATGCTCGAACAACAGGTTCTGACTGACTTTATTAGTGAGGGCTACTTAGAAAGCCACATTCGCAAAATGCGATCACGCTACGATCGCTGCCGTCGGGTGTTGGTGCAGGAATTGAACGCCCAATTCGGCGATCGGGTTGCCATCTTTGGCGAGAAGGCTGGCATTCATCTGATGGTACGTCTGCATACTCAATTGAGTAATGAAGCAGTAATCGAACGTGCAGCCAAAGTTGGGGTGGGGTTGATATCGGCGCAATCCCAATATCTGGGCCCGGGTGGCAGCGGTGAGTTTATTTTTGGCTATGGTGAGTTGAATGAAACCCCGATTCAGATTGGGGTGCAGCGGCTGGCTCAAGTGATCGGGCTGAAGGAGTTGTAGAAAATAAACTTTTAAGCTTTATACGAACTACAAATCAGAATTTCGAGACGGACTGTGTGAGATCGTCACCAGCAGTGTCATTCAGATCCTTGTAAATGGCAGGAGGTTTGATGCCCAGTTTGCGTGCTACTCGATTGATATCCAAAGCCGTTTCTCCTCCTGGACAAGACGAGCGATCACGGTTGATAGCGATGAGTATCTATAGCCGGTAGCGATAGTGATTCTGAGGGATCGTTGGCTCAACCTGTTTAATGTCTGTGGCTACTTCCGTTTTTCAAGGGAAGGCGTGATTGTGGAGGAGTTGAGCGGTGCCTTGGTGTCGCTTAACTCGCTTTTTGGGCTCTTCCCAGCTTTTGGTGATTTGGTTTCTACAACATCCTCAAAAGCGGAAAACTCATAGCTGAGACGGACACGATCTCTGATTTATCCAACGTGGATGCTGAGTTTCAGGCTGCTTGAAAATTCTAGATCACCAAAAATTGGGAAGAGCCGCTTTTTGTCCTCGTTAACAGATTAAACGTCCTCCGGTGTTTGTTTCTGAGTGAGAAGAAGTGGTTGGAAGCCAGACAGTATGGGACTCATATTGGATGTTTGAGGCTTGAAGCAAAAATAGATTGCTAAAGCTTTGAGTGGAATTAATACAATAAATGTCCGCGTTTTAGCCGCTAAAGCGAGCGATTCTAGCAACGGGGTGGTTTATCCGCATCGGAGGTTCCCGATACCATTCATATTTTGCAATCCGCCCCGCATGACTGGCTCTTTCCTCAATGCCTTGCAGTTGTCCATCATGGTGGGGCTGGGACAACCGGAGCAGGGTTACGAGCCGGAAAACCAACCATCATTTGTCCCTTCTTTGGAGACTAACCGTTCTGGGGTAAGCAAGTTTTTGAGTTAGGCGTTGGGGCGCGTTCAATTCCCCAAAAGCAATTAACTGTCGCGGATCTATCACAAGCGATTCAAGCAGTTTCGCTCGATACAGTTATGCAACAACGAGCCAACGCATTAGGGAAAATTCGGGCTGAAAACGGTGTGATGCAGGCAGTTGAAGTGATTCGAGAGCAATTAACTGAAATTCGATAAACTACAAGCAGCAGTAATTTCTAACTTCCATGCCCGCTATGGACCAATTGCCGCAGGTAGACATGGCGAACCATACTCGTCCGGCGCTTGCTGGCCATCCGATTTTGTCCAGTGAGCAGTCAGGATGGAACGGCATCTTTTTCCATCACTATGATCATCCGGCTCACCAAAGTCCAACGCATCAATGGATGCAGCATATTATTGGCATCACAGGACGAGGTGGGCATCCGGTTGAATCGGAGCATCAGGTAGAGGGACAACTTTTAAACTGCTACTGTCAACCTGGTGAGATGTTGTTTATTCCAGCGGGAATCAACTATTCGTCGCTCTGGCATGAGGCAGGCGAATTTTCCCTACTGGGATTTTCACCTCAGTTTTTTGAGCGGGTTGCTTATGAATCTGTTCGAGTGAAGCAAGTTGAATTAATTCCACACATTGGAGCCAACGATCTGCTGGTACAACAAATTGGATCGGCTTTGAAATCAGATGTTGAAGCAAAACATCCCGCAGGTCGGATGTTTGGGGAATCGCTAGCAACGGGTTTAGTGCTTCATCTTTTGAAGCAGTATTCAGTCTGTCAACCCCAACTGGTTCCTGATAGTAAAGTTTGGTTGTCAGAACATCAGTTGCAGAAAGTATTCAAGTACATTCAAGACCATCTTGAACAGGATGTTGCTTTGTCTGATATTGCAAGTGTTCTAAATTTGAGCCAATACCATTTCTGTCGTTTGTTCAAACAATCAACAGGATTAACACCTCATCAATATTTAACTAAGTGCCGGATCGATCGCGCCAAGCAGCTACTGCGATTCACTCAACTCCCCATTACTGAAATTGCATTTGCAGTTGGGTTGAACAATCACAGTTCTTTCACTCGCCTGTTTCGTCGATATGTTGGGACGACTCCGAAAGAATTTAGAGCATCTTTATAGGAACTCAGCAAGATCTGCACAGGTTGAGCAAATCGGGTCAAGCTTTGAGGGAGGGGAGATCGCTACACTCTTCATATTCCGTTAAAGAAGTGGTCAGAGTCCTGATAGGAGCATCTATGACGACAATTGAGACGAGTGAAAAGCGATCTCAACTTGATACAACCCAACAGAAGCAACAACGTTTCAAACTGAGTCTTCAACAAAAGAACTGGGTTCTAGCCTTCCACGTTGGCTTCGCCGCATTGTGGACTGGAACCGTTCTCAGTATGTTTCTGATTGCGCTCAGAAATAACAGCACAGCCAATGCTGACCTTCTATTCGCCCTCAATTCGGTGATCAACTTACTGGATGATTTTATTGTGATTCCTGCGGCAATCGGTTCTGTCGTGACAGCAACCCTCCTTTGTTGGCAAACAAACTACGGCTTCTTCAAATTCTACTGGGTGATTACCAAGTGGATTTTGACGACAGGATTAATCATTTTTGGAACGTTCTGGCTGTTTCCCTGAGGCAATACGGCTGAGGCTATCTCTCAATCGGAAGGCTTAGGTGCATTCAATAATTCCATTTACACCTTTGATGCAGAAGGAGTTTTGATTGGATCAGCCATTCAAGTTTCACTCCTGTTTGTCATCATTGTGATTTCTACACTGAAACCCTGGGGAAAAAGACTGATCAAAGTGAAGGACTGAACCCTCTTTTGCCTTACGAGTAACATATATTCAAGGTAATGCTCGTAAAGCGTGAATATGTTGATGGACAAGATACTGTTGTTGCTCTGCTGAAAATTGCTCAGGACAGATCACAACTCCAGTGCCAATGCCATCCACTAAGGTGATAAGTGAATTTGCTTCGAGGGTTAAATCCAAATCGGCTCGAATCAGCTTAGCTGCCTGTAAATCGGCTAACTCCTGGTCAAGAATCTGGCGGATGTGGTCATAGCGTTTTTGATGCTGCTGAATCAGGTGTTCACGCCCGATCGAATAGCCCAAAAATGCGATCCAAACTTTCCAATCCGTCCTATCACTGTCTTTCAAAGGTAGAGCAGCAAAAATCATTTGCTCTAATCGGTCAATTCCTTGTCGCCCCTTAGCACACGCTTTCATGCGCTCTAAAGTGTTTTCAACCACTTGTTCTAGAGCAAATAAGATGAGTTCTTCTTTATCACGGAAGTAGTGAGTGACGACTCCAGTGGAAGAGCCAAGTTCTTGCGCGATCGCCCGCATACTGGTGCGATCCAGTCCTTCCCGAACAATTACTCGCCATGCCGCTTGAGCCACTTCAATGCGGCGATCGTCATACCCCATAGCATTCCTCAGTTCGCAGCCATCCACCGCAACTATCTTGACTTACATTATAACAGTTGTTATGCTTCAGGCAACATAACAACTGTTGTCATACCTATTTCTATGATTAGACTGGGCAAGCCCGATGACATGGCTGCGATACTGTCCATCGCTGAAGCGATCGGGTTTCAGCTAAGCGAACTGGGGGTAGTACGTAAACTGCTAACCGATTATTTTACTGATGGCAACGGTAGTGATCCTTTGCAAAATAGCAACGCTGAACGGTTCTGGCTCACGAATGACGAAGACAACAATGGGGTAATCGGAGTGGCTTACTGTGAACCGGAACGAATGACGGATCAAACCTGGAATCTGCAACTGATCGCGGTTCACCCCGATCACCAGGGACAGGGACACGGTGGCAAGCTATTGCGCTATGTCGAAGAAACGTTGAAAGCGTGCGGTGGGCGAATACTGCTGGTGGAAACGCTAGCGAGCTTCAACCTGGCACAAGCGTTCTACAAAAAGTATGGCTACGAAGAAGAGGCACGGATTCGTGACTTTTATGCAGCAGGTGATGACAAGATTGTGTTCCGTAAAGTGTTGACTGTGAACTAGCAGGTGACTTCAGCGATCTCTCCTTAAGTTAGCGGAAAAGATTTCAGGGGGTGACAACGAAGCTACAACGCAGACTGTATGAGGGAAATGGCGTTGAGACCTCGTTGAAAAAAGGAGCGTTTTTGCGGTTTGAGCGCCATCAGTTGAGTCGCGAGCGATGACCAAAGATTGAGGCTGTTAATCCACAAACTTCCATATAGACCGATCCAAAAATGGCTGTGTCGGTTTTGTGTACGTTTCGGTTCTTTCACCCGACCGACGTAATGCTGCACTCGCTTTTTGCGAATGCGTTGACCGCAAACGGTAGCAATGGAATAGGCAATGGCAATCAGAACGAGCAGTGCAGTGAAACGCTGCGGATTTACCCGACACTCTTCAAGGTTGTAGCCGCCAGATTTGAAATCCTTGAACGAAGGTTCAATACAGAACCTGCTGTCATAATGAAACAGGACTTTGTTTGCGTCCTTCAGGTTCGTTAACAAATACCAAACTTCTGTCGTCGCCGATTGACGGTATGCCCGTTTCTGATGAATCACCAGATTGTGTTTGCCGAATCCGCGTTTTTGGGTGACTTGGATTTGCAAATACTGCTCGGTGAACTCAGGGGTTTGTGGCAGGTCATCGAGGCGTGTGAAAGTCATGTGGTCGTTGGGTTGAGCGGTTGTGCTTTTAGGTAAGCGAAAGACAAACGAGACGTTTTTTTCAACACACCAGGCAGCGAGTTCGATGCTGTGAAACTCTCGGTCTCCGAGCAAGACAAAGCGATATTTTTTCAACAGTCGAAACACCGGGCGCAGCAGTTTTTGTTGCTCACTGAGGCAACTCTGTCCTTGCTTACCGATCCACGTCCAGTACAACGGCATCGCTCGGTTTTGGTAAACGAGGCTGACCACAAACAAGTTATGGTCTTGCCATTGCGTTCGGTCAAGCACGATTTGTAAAGTTTGCCCTCGTGGAATCTGACGCTTGATCCATTGCTTGGCAATCGGAAACCACATCGCTTCGGGAGTCATTTGTGGCAAGCTTAAGAAGCGTTGCAGATTCCGACGACGACTCTCGAACAGAATCGGTTGGGGAAACAGCGTCACCAATCGCTCAACCGTAACTCGTCGCTCTTTCTGCAATAGTTCGACCAAAATCTCCAACGTCACGAATTGGGTTTCAGACAGTTGCGATTGTAAACAGATTTGATAGAATATCGGCAACATATTTGATAGTAGTGGAGTGAAACAACACGATTCACTCCATTTTTTCTGCGCCCATCCCTGCAATCCGGCATCTCATCGAGTTTTCTGCTCCGTTGTCACCCCCTGAAGGAAAAGATTCTTCGATCGGGAGTGATTGTCATTTCGAGTTTTTTGATAATTGCTACGGAATTCGTGACTCCATCTTCACTGCGGATTTTTGCGCCTAAGTCTGCTGCACGCTGACGCATTGGGCGAGCGCCCACAGCCGTTTGAATCGCCTGTGCCAGCCGTCCGACCGTAAGCTGTTTATGGGGGGGATATCATCAGCAGGAAAGTGCAGCCCTAGGAGTGACGGTAGGCGATCTCCGTTCAGCGACTCGGCGATCACGATTCCATGGCTATCAGGTTGAAATTGATAGATTTTGACGCGGTCCGTTCCCAAATACGATCGGACTTCTGCAGCGGTTGTGGTCAAAATCTCTTGAAGTTCTAGGGATTGGCGAATTCGATTGGCGATGCGGTGCAGTAAGGCTTCTTGAGTTAAGGGGTCACTCGAATTCTGGGGTGGCAGCATAGGGTTAAATACCAAAATCTTCCGTGGATCTCTCGGCCCAATATTCCCCAAACTTTGCTAGTGCTGTTGTCGATTAACAGATTTTTATCGTCGTTAACGAATTCTTTATCATCAGAGTGAAGCAGCTAAAAGCTTTTATGAGTGGGAATTAGCGTATTTTGGCGTTGATTAGTACAGATACCGTCTTGTAAGTTCAGTGGCTTAGATTTTATGACAGTTTTTGGTTCTGATCCCGCGCTAATTGACCGCCCGTTATGGATGAACGGGCTTGTTAGGCCATGAGAGCAGTACCCGATCAAGTTGTGGTACAACTGGCACAGCTGCACCACAACTTGAACTGTTTGAGTTGTCCATTGAAACAGAAACCTGGACGGTATCAATGCTGTGGAGCAAACTGGCAGATAAAGACGCTGCAAATACTTGGTTGCGCCAAACCTTGAACACGATTAGTCAGACGATTTAGATCGCTCTTAGCGTTTTAGCAATTTGAAACCCACCTGCCCCATATTTTGAACATAGGCGAGTTGAATCAACAGCATCATCGCAGGTTCCACAAAGCGGGAGTTTTTCAGCCCTCCAGCGTCGACGACTTCCACATCGATTTCGCTTAGCAAATCTGCCACCACCTGTTTCGCTGCTTCGTCATCGCCTGTGCAAAAAATAGTGGCAATCTGGGTCGTGTTCTAGACATGGGGATTCATCAGTCAAACCGCCCGTCCAAATTCAT
>NZ_JCACCM010000167.1:0-8705 GCF_059501405.1 Myxacorys sp. | reverse complement strand
AACTTGACCAGACCCTACTCCTAGCGTCACTGCGTAAGTCCTGTTTTTGATAGCGCAACAGGAATCGGAGCGAATATTTCAGCATTTTTGTTGACTTGGAGTTAGCACAATGTCTTGCGATGGAATCGGGCTAGATCAGGTCATAAGCGCGTGGTTTCTCCCTCCACCCGCGTCATATACGTCTTACTCACAATCTGGTCACCATCGGGAATAAAGATATCTCAAATCTTGCAGCATTCTCGATAAGCCCATTTAGGTTAGGCAAAGGTTTAATGGAAATTTCAAACCCATGCTGTACAGCAATATCAGGATGGGTTTGGATGGTTCGGAGCAATCGAAACCACACAACTGAGGGAAACAAGACCTTTCAGGCTAAATCACTAGCAGCTTTCCATTCGAGGATAGGGGGGCAGGGTTGTTTTAGTGTCGGAAACAGAAATCTGGATGCTTGATTCTCTCGTTCGACGTTCTTGTATCAGACGACAATTAAAAACGGTAAAAACGACAACTAATACGTTTGTTCAAATTATTACCCTGCAAAGGTTTGGGCATTTGTTCTAATTGACGTTTTTAGCAAAATAATTGACGCTTGATATTCTTGGATGTTTTGAATCTCACAAACGAGAGATTAAGGCTTCTAGTATCTTCTAACGACAATAAAACAGTCCTGCTACTAGAGGAACTTGGTTGATGGTGGAAGGTGAATTGGGAATAGTAGGAACAATTCCTAGCAGTCAAGACTTGTACTTGTTCAAGCTAGGGTCAAAGTTTTCAGCTATTAAATCTTGACTAATGATTTTTCTATAGAGGCCTAACTCTGCTCTGTCAGAAGGATTGTTCCATTGACCCTAAGTTAAAGAATAGTTCCCCCCCTTCATATGTTCAGCGCAGCAAACAAGAGCCACAGTTCTTTTTCACTGTCAAAGTTCCAGCCATAAAAACCTTAAGCAAGTTTATGCAAGATGGATAAATTTTCCTAAAGAGAGGATCATTCTAGAGAAAAACCTGTGATACATTGAGGCGGCGTTGAACTGTCAACAGAACCTAGCTTTTGAAAGATTGACTCATCAATTCTTCAAAATGGTATGCTGTCGAGGCAAGGGCGATTAGCACAGTGGTAGCGCACTTCCTTCACACGGAAGGGGTCACTGGTTCGAATCCAGTATCGCCCATAGGTTTCAGGATTCGACATTAGGAACTAGCCCTAAATCAGCCCTAAAACCGAAACACAATCGAATACGTGAGCACGCGGGTCGATCGCCGTGTCCACCACTTTTTAAGGGGTTTAATTCCATCAAAAAGCCATGGACACCGATGCAAGATACCGTGCTTTTCTCATAGAAAAATATAAGTATCTTCTAAAGAAGGCTTCTAGGGGTTGCTTATATTTTTGGTTTGTCTGTACTAAATCGATCGTCTCAATATCGATCGCCCATTCACCTCACCCGCAGTAATGCTGCTGTTTGTTATGTGGTGACTATGGGCAGAGCGGCGAGATTCATGCCTCTTGCACCGCGCCAACAAAAAACCGCCTCCAATTGGAAGCGGCTCAAGGTGCATTTTGGTTTGATGCACGATCCTTCAGAGCAAGTCTGAGCCAATCACCCTGTCTAGCCACTACCAGAACTTTTAAGACTCAACCACTGCACTCCAATCATCATTCTCAATCACTGTTTCAAAGTTCCGCCGCCGCTCAGCCTCTGCATCATCCAGCGTCTCGCTCTGCTCTAATTCATGGACGAGGGTCGTATCTGCCATTGCCTTGCGTAACTTGAGCTTTTTGTCCTCGTAAGCATTCCGCTCAGAGGCTGACTGGGTTGCTCGAGCCGCCTCGCCAATTGTCCTCGCCCACGTTCCTTGTCCCTCTCGATTCCCAGGCGGAATCTGCTCCAGTGCGGCAATCCACTCATTTTGCAGGGCTTCCATCGCCTGACGCTTCGGAACCTTAAACGTCTGAACTCGTATAAATGCGCAGGCCTCAACCCCATTTTGGGCGATGTGTCCCTCCAAAGACTGCTGCACATCCTGTGAATAACCAATGTACTGGGGCTGGCGATCAGCATCTAAAACGGCATATACCCCAGCAACCTTAATCCTGTTGATCAGCGATCGCCAAGTTTCTACTGGCACCACTTCGGATTCGTCATTTACCGGGGCTGTTGGTGAAGGGATTGAACAATGCTCATCATCAGAACCGTACAGAAAGCTATGCAGCCCCTGATGATCTGCTGGAACGTTTTGATGTTCAATGGGAACATTGTTTTCGGATTTCACAGGATAAGCCTCAGTTGAGTCAGTCAAAGCTGGACAAGGAAGATCTTACTTTGATTTGGAGTCGAACCGCTCAGTGGGAGAAGCCGCCTTAGTGCCTGCCTTGACGCGGGGGTTGAATGTGCGGACAACGTAAAGCTTCGTCGTGCAGCTTGGAGCACAGATTGCATCAATGCAGAAGTATCAAAGCGATCGCGATAGCTGTAACTCAATAGCTGCAAGGGTTTCTGAAGTGCTACCACTTCAAATCAAACACGATCGCGGCTTACCCCATACTCGTGGCAATGCTGCTGTTGGCTCTATGGAGGCTGTGGGCAGAGCAGCACGATCGTACCTCCGCATTTCGCCAATAAAAAACCGCTTCTAGTTTGAAGCGGCTCAACGTGTACTTCGGTTTGATGCGGCATGGTTTCTATCCAAAATGGTAGAAAGTTCTACCCACGATTCTTAATCAGCATCACTTCAATAACTGTCTTTGCAGGGTGTTCAGAAACCTCTAATCATCACCGTACTTCTGCTAAATTCTGACAGCTCAATTCCAACCATTCACCCGCGCAGAAACCAGACTAGAACCTTGATCAATCCTGTGAACTTCCAAGGCATGAAAAAACCTCCCTCTTAGCGGGGAAGGTTCGTAGAGATAAGTAAAGTACGATAGAGCAATCTCTTGGAGCCGCTACATGATGGATTTTAATGTCGTTCAAAGAATAGAAGGTTTAAGCGGAATTCAAGAAACAGAGATGGTAAATCTTTGGCTAGAAATATCTAAACGCTACGAGTATGAATTCAAGGATCACGTCAAAATTCGCCGTGTGTCCTTCAAGACGAGTGATGGAGATCGCGCTCATGTGCTTGTATCCCTCAGCAATGCCTTAATGGATGCTTTGGATATTTTGCCGTCAGAAAATTCAACCGATCAAACCGAAAAGCCTATTAAAACGCGATCAGGATTTAAGAGCTTGCAGGATTTTTTAACAGAAACCAAGCTAGAACCTCCAGCGTCCCAATACGTTAAGCAGTTCTAGAACGAACCCAAAAACCTCCCTGGTGTGTTGGGCTCAATACGAGCTACTGCACGACTTGTTGCCCGAAGCAAAACTGGGCTGTAGTCCCCTGTCTGCACTGATTTTTCTTGCCCTGCTCTGCTTTGGGGTGTGGTTGGGCGATCGGCAGAAAGCTTAACGACTGTGCCTGGCGGGTTTCCGTTTGGGTAGTGGGATTCAACGGAGGATGTCTTTAAGGTGCTTCTGCTAGTCTTGAGGCTTCGTCGAGCATCGTTGATAACATTCTCAACCTACTGCGCAAGTCTTCGTTTTCAGCCTTTAGGCGTTCGATCGCATCACTATAAACCTCCCCTAGCAGTTCCTGTCGTTCTTTATCCAGGACGAGAAACTGAATACCTAAAATTCTTTTGGAGATTTCGGGTGATTTTGGATCTAGGTACTCTTTGAGTCGATCCAAAAGAAGCGCTACGGATTCCTCACGTCTTCTCAGGATTTGAGCTTCTGTATAGTTCCCGTCAGGATCAGGTAGTCTTTCGATCTGTTCCTCTGCGGGGACTGAGATAAAAGCGCCATCGTCTACAAGACGCCACTTCCCGGCATCTACTCGCACTAACTCCTTGCCGCTCGTGATTGAAAATCGCCTGTGCTCTACTGTGAATGAGTTTGAAAGCTTAAGGGTGATCCGCGCGGTTTTCTCTTCAGCAGGACTGCTCAGAAACGCAGGTCTTAACGTCAGAACAACAATATCGCCTTTTTTTAGGCTTGAAAGCTCTCTTGTCGATTCAACGTTAGGATCACCGCTCTCCATTTATCCAGCGCTCGAATAGTTCGCCCTAACCATACTCCCATCATTCGTTCTACTAACACAGTAGATACAGAAGCTGCAAACAACACGGCTTAAGCTCTTTTTGTGTAACTGTGTTCGGTGTCAGCTTCGCAGCGCTCACAAGATAGTTTTCATTTTATTCCGGCAACTTTCGCTAAATACCTAGAAGCTAGATCCTTACTGGCAAGACCTGTGCGTTCATGTAAGTCACCTTTTGCTGTCCATCCACCACCAATTCTGAGAATTATTCCTACAAAGACGCCCCTACTGGAGTAAACCTCGTATTGCCTGCTCTCTGTGTCGCTGCCTGCATTATCCACATACGTAAAATCCATTTGTATTTTTATCCACCACTCAATTTTTTATCGGTGATTTTCATCCCTCATCCTGGGATGCCAACACTTCCCCTACCTTACAGCAAGTGAGAAAATATTACATGTCTCGCTCTACATACAACAGGCATAACAAGGCGTTGGCTTAGACTTCTCTTTCTTAAATCTCGGCAGTACCAACGCTTGGGCAACATCCGACCGCCCTACCCGCTCTAGATGCGATCGCGCTTGTGGAGTTGATTTAAGTTCAAGACATAAGACAATTGATTGCAGCATCCCATTCGGATGGTTCCCCATCCCAACCAACAATCAGCGCGTCAACAACCCCCCCTACCGTACAGCAGGGGGACGAAGTATCTATGTCTAGTAGATTTAGCTTAGTTATCCCAAAATCACTCAAGCATCCCTCTCGGTCGTTTCTGCCGCATGATTTCCTGCTGTGCGGTTTCCGATCGAGTCCTGGAAAGGAACCTTCCCCGCTTCTGTGTTGAGCCACTTACCGGGTTAGGCAGAATTATCGAGCGAGCTTTGAGCAGTTTAGCACTTAGAGGAGAAGGGGTGAGCGATCGACAAACACAAGTAGAACTTAATAAAGCCATCACGGAAAACCGTTTATTCGGATTGGATCTGACTAAACTGAGAGATCGTTAACCAATCTTGAAAAGATGAGCGATCGAACAGCCATAAACGTGATTTTGAAGGTCAATTAATTCCTGAAGGCGGAAATGTTTAAGTTTAAATTGTTAGTTCAAGTCTTGGCTTACGGCTCTCTAGGGATAGCTAGCTCTTTGTATATAACCGGATGTGGCGGCCCGTCCATTCCTAAAGACACTCAAATATATGAGGTCAATGGAGCGAAAGTCTGCGATCACAGAAAAGCGACTCCTGACACTAGGGATGACTGCAATAACACTCGGGGCGGAAGTAGCGGCTATTTCTACAACCCTAGCAATTCTCATGTTTTCTATCGCGGTAGTGGCGAAGATATTATTGTGGATCGCAATCATACCCCTTCAAACTCGCGATCGCTTTACCCTGGCGGTACGGTTCCTCTGAAATCTTCTATCATTACAAACCAGTCAGGAACCCCATTGATGGATGGGGGTTCGGTTGTTACTTCCACTTCAAGAAGTAGCACCTCTATCAATACGGCTCCTGTTCGATCTACAGCTTCTTTTAACTCTCCAAGCTTAGGAAGAGTTAGCGCAGGAAGGACAACTTCTGTAGGTAGAGGCATGAGCTTTGGTTCTGGTGGCAGAGGGGGATTTGGTTAAAGTTTCACGCCTGATTAACTTTGCTAAGTGATTCATTATGAACCTATCCGATTCTCTCCATAGCCAAGCTAAAGATCAGTTCTTTAATTACCTATCCCAAGAAGCCTACTCCAATCTGCCTGCTGATCTTTTAACTTTACTTGAAGGGCAAAAAGAAGAGAGGCGACCTTATATCGTCTTTGACTCCTTAAAAGTAAATTCTGCTTTTTGTAACGCAATTAGAGTAGCTGCCGAACAGTTCTGGTCGCTTTCTACTTCTACCGCTAAGATTTTTCAGTACTTGAGCGAGTCTGAAATTTTAGACTGGGGATACCCTGAAGACTATATTCCTCAGCTACTAGGAAGTGAAACTCCTCCTTCGGAAATGAGGCTGGACATGGCAGTTAACCCTGAAGCGTTTAAGAAAGGCGTTTACAAATTAAACGACTTTAAGGTTCTGGAGGCTAACTCAGCTACTCCTGGATTCTGGTCAGAGACATTTGTTTTTAATGAGCTCATTGTTAATCATTTAGGTTGTCACTGCCCTAATTCTGGCTTGGGTGAAAGCCATACTGAAGATTTCATTGCCTACCTTAAAACCAGCTTTCCTTCTTACAGTCACGGGAAAGATTTCGTCTATTTCTCCTTCCCTTATGTGGGAGAGCATGAAGATATTCTGTCGTTTGACGCTCGGATGGGACATTTTGAAAGATTAGGGGGAAAAGCTAAGTTTTTATACACTGAAGAATTCATTATTGAAACTGATATCGCCAGAGAGGTTGTCCTAAAAGATCCGAATGGCTCCGAAGTTAAGTATCTATTCCTTCATTACCCTAATGAATGGCTACTTGAAGACAAAGGGGAATTATCAAGCTTTGCGAACAGCGATTTAATGAGTATTCCTGCTGCAAGACCTTGGGACTATTTTCAACAGCTTGTACTGGAGAAAAAGCTGTATAGAATTCCTCCTATGAGTTCTGAGGTTATTCAGAACAAGGCGTTCTACGCTTTCTTGTGGGAAGGGGTTCATTTTGACCGGTTCGATCCAGAAACACAATATTTAATTAAAACTTTAATTCCTCAAACCTACTGCACCTACGACGAAGCTAAAGCTCAAGGCTTAAGCCGAGTATGGGAAAAGCCGATTTATGGCAGAGAAGGCGCAGGGATTATTCTTTGGGATAAGGATGAAGTTGTAGTCGATACCTACAACCCTAGCTTTGAAGACGAAGTTTGGTACAAGGATATGTTGGCGGTCTACCAAGAAGACTGTCCTATGCCTATTCATGAGTTTGAGGACGAATTTATCGTTCTCATGTTTACTGTTTATCTTTCCGCGACAGGAAGAGCGACAGGAATCGGTTGTAGAGCAGTGCCACAATCAAAAGGCGCAATTGATTCTAAAGAAGGACTATGGCTCCCTTTGCATTTGGAATAAATGGGATTGCAGGGTGAACAATCGTTGACCAATCCTAAAAGCAAGAGGAGATTAAAATACTGAAATACAAAAACTTTGAAGGATATGCAGAAAACGACGTTGACTCTGATATTGTTTTCGGCAGAGTTCTAGGAATTCGCGACGTGGTGACATTTCAAGGGGTAACGGAGGAGGAAATTGAGCGATCGTTTTGTGATTCAGTTGATGATTACCTAGAATCCTACCAGGAGACAAGAGAGGACGATCGCACTCTACGAGAAAGCTACTCGACGCAGCGATCTCAGCTGCGGAACTGATTAGGGTTAGAGTGTTGTGTCTAAAACCGACACAACATACATTTAGGGACGCCTGCCAGAGTTATCAACATCCGCCAATTTGTGCCATTTGGACGGCATAAAACTGGAAACTTCCTAGTCCTGGTAGCGGGCGATCGCGCTTCTGAGCAACTACTTAAGGAATGCCTGGAATGGAACTATCCCCGATTTATACCTCGCGTGCTTTATAGATGCTTGTTTCGTCTGTAGGCATGAGAATCCATAGAGAGGGAGGGGGGATGCTCTCGCTAAAATGGCTACATGACCAACAATGCCAAGCGCCCATCGCCCGAAAAAGTTGAAAAACTCGCCTTAAAAGCAGCCCTTTTGGAGCAAAAGCTCGATCGCTTGGATCGGCTCGAAGGCGATTTACTCTCCCTGATGAAAAGCTGTATCCGCAGTGCAAAGAAATTGGTCAAACCGTTCTTTGATAGAGACGCCCATGCAGAATCCGCAAAACTCAACGCATCAGTCAGAGTTTGCGACATTGCCTGGAAGATGATTCACAATGAACTGGCAGCCGAAAACGCGCTGCGAAATATGGAACTCGATGAAGAGTAGGCACGCTGTTTTTACGCTTGACCGTAAGAACTAAGAGCAGTGCTGAGACTTCTACAACTGATGAGCGATCGCCCCCTGCTAAACTTCAGTTAAACGCCCGAAAGCAAACCGTTCTCACCAGCTTATCGGTAGCAGAGCCGCGATCGGGAGTGAGATGATTCTTTGGATCTCTCAAGTTTCGATCAACTCTGTTCACTTGTCCTATAGTCACTAAAGACGTTAAGCATTCAGCGATCGCTAGCACAGTGTCTTTGCCAATTCTGTAGTGAAAGCCAACTTGATTAGTAGCGCGATCGGGCGTGATTGTTGTCGTTCTTAAATAGATGTCTTCGCCTGTTTTAGCAGAGTGCCCCATATATGCCCATTCGCGTTGCAGTGTTGTTACTAATTGCTTCATCTCATCAAGAGTATCAAGAAGATCTGCCTTAGCAGGCTTTATTGACGCAGAAGAAAATAAGCTCGAAAGTAGGCAAGCGGTGAGGGCAAATTGTTTCAGCATTGAAGATCGAGTAGGGGACGTACCTTTTCTACTTCGAGCGTTGCGATCGCGTCCCTGCTCATCCAAATAAAGTTCACCCAATCAACATCTACAGTTAAGACTCAGGCGATCGCTGGCTCTACATATTCACAAATTGCCTCAATCTCTATCCGGCAGGGTTGTTTCATTGTCAGGATAGGAAAACTAAACTGGTCGTGTCGTGATTCG
>NZ_JCACCM010000166.1:0-100469 GCF_059501405.1 Myxacorys sp. | reverse complement strand
ATTTCACAGCCTTGCTGATTGAACTTCGCTGAAAGGTCAACAGAACCTAGGACAAATCTCCGCACTGTCCGCGCTGCCGTAAGAAGTGATCGCACAATACCAACGCCACCATCGCTTCAACCATTGGCACAGCTCTCGGCAAAACGCACGGATCATGACGGCCTTTCGCTGCCAGTGTGACTTCTTCTCCATCATTCGTCACAGTACGCTGTTCTTTGCGAATCGTTGCCGTTGGCTTGAAGGCAATTCGCATCACAATGTCTTCACCATTCGAGATGCCGCCTTGCACACCGCCAGAGCGATTCGTCACCGTCCGAATCGTGCCGCCGTCAGAATAGAATTCGTCGTTGTGTTCGCTTCCGGTGAGCAGCGTTCCGGCAAAGCCTGAGCCGATTTCAAATCCCTTGCTCGCAGGCAGAGACATCATCGCTTTCGCTAGATCGGCTTCTAATTTGTCAAACACGGGATCTCCTAAACCGACCGGAACCCGTCTTGCTACACACTCGACTACGCCACCGATCGAGTCGCCCTGATTGCGAACTTGCTCGATCAAATCGATCATACGATCGCTGCACTCGGCATCCGGACACCGCACAATGTTACTTTCAACTTGATCCATCGTCACAGCGCTCGAATCAATCATCGCTTCGATGTCTTTGATACGCTTGACATAGGCGATGATTTCAACATTTGCCGCTTCTTTGAGGATCTTCTTAGCGATCGCGCCTGCTGCGACTCGCCCAATTGTTTCTCGTGCCGAAGATCGCCCGCCGCCCTGCCAGTTGCGAATCCCATACTTTGCGTCATAGGTTGCATCCGCATGAGACGGACGGTATTTCACCGACATCTCATCGTAGTCCTGCGATCGCTGGTCTTTATTTCGTACCAACATTGCGATCGGCGTTCCCAGCGTCTTTCCTTCAAACACGCCCGACAAAATCTCACACTGATCGGCTTCCTTGCGAGGCGTCGTAATTTTGCTCTGTCCTGGACGCCGCCGATCTAGCTCCACCTGAATCTCTTCCGCTGAAATCTCAATGAGCGGTGGGCAACCATCGATCACGACACCCACACCGCCGCCATGCGATTCTCCAAATGTGCTAATGCGAAACAGATGCCCAAATGTACTGCCCATGAGTGTCTATGCTGAAGGGAGTCTTTCATCGTACCGGAAAAAGAATTCGTAGCCCACAAGCCGCACTGGAAAAGTTTTCCTGATGACGACAGACAGACTACGAACTACCAGCTATTTTATGGGTCGCCCGGGATTCGAACCCGGGACCAGTCGGTTAAAAGCCGAATGCTCTACCGCTGAGCTAGCGACCCTTGCGGTGTTTTGACCTTAACCAGAATAACACGTATCACTAGAAAGTGGAGAAAAAAGTTGAAGACTTCCAATCACGTTTCTCTCAGGACTGACGCCATTCAAGATAGCCCTCTTCATAAAGCAGGTCGTAGATCCCTCCGATCCTTTCTCCCACTCAATAAATACGCGGAGCCAAAACTCTTGTTCCTTCCTTGGACGAATCTTTCACCAGGCAGAGGTTAGAGCAAGTGGCAATTGCTATTCTCCTGAGATCAAACAGGAGTATATTTCTATGCAACTGAAGTCAATTCAGGATCAGGTTGTCGTGGTTGTTGGAGCCTCTAGCGGAATTGGGCGAGAGACAGCCCTTCAGTTTGCCAAACAGGGAGCAAAGGTCGTTGTCTCCGGTCGCAGTGAGGAGAAGCTTGCATCCTTAGTGGATGAAATTCTCAGCTTTCAAGGCGAAGTGACTCCAGTTATTGCTGATGTTGCAGAATTTGATCAGGTTAAGGCGATCGCAGATAAAGCAGTAGAGATGTACGGTCGGCTTGACACATGGGTCCATGCGCCCGCTACCGTTGTGTTTGCCCTCTTTGAGGAAACCAAACCCGAAGAGTTTAAGCGGGTAATTGAAGTTAGCCTGTTAGGACAAGTCTATGGTGCAATGGCAGCGATCCCGCATCTGAAGCGAGAAGGACGGGGAGCATTAATTCATCTTTCGTCGATCGCGGGACTGCGATCGCTGCCACTACAAAGCTCCTACTGTTCTGCGAAACATGGAGTTGAGGGCTTTCTAGAGTCGCTGCGGGTAGAGTTGCAGCATGAAGGCATTCCGATCAGCGTCACCAGCATCAGACCTTCGGTGATTAATACACCCTTTTGGGACAACGCCTTAACGCGCTTAGGCGTACAGCCTGCCGGGATCCCGCCCTATTATGATCCCAGGCTGGTTACGGATGCAATTCTCTACACGGCAACTCATTCCACCCGCGATTTCTTTGTGGGTGATTCTGCTAGAGTGCTGGATTTCTTGCAGAAGCTTTCACCTTCGCTTGTGGATGCGCTATTGCTCCAGATTGGCTTTCCGCTTCAGCAAACCAAGGAGCCTAAGTCTGAAGATGATCCAAACAACCTGTATGAGCCTGTGTTGAGCGATACCAGAGTGGATGGAGACTTTAACAACATGGTTATTCCTAGCGTTTTGGATTGGGTGGATAAGAATCCCGTGTTGAAGTGGGGAGCGATCGCCACTGTTGCAGCCGCCTTTGCAGTCACACAAGGAATGAGGGACAGCTCTAAATGAATCATTTTTTGCAAAGTCCCCACCTTGGATATACCCGCGAGTTCAACCACAAACTATTTCAAAGCCTAGAAGCATGGTTTAACTTACAGCACGCAAGTTTTGATTACCAGCTTGTGCTATTGGAGGTTTGGCTCAAAACTGTTGAGGAGTTTCTGCGCGTGTTACTATCCCTGGCTGAAACGGGAGAAACAATTCAGCATTGGCAGCAATTTTTACAGGTGTGGAGTCAACTGTTCGATCGCGCGTTTGCCCAAGCGTTTCAATCAGAACATCCGCTTCAGGTTCGAGGAAAGTTTTTAGATGCAGCCATAACCTTTAGAAAACAACAGCAACAATTGATGGAAGTGCTTCTAAAGGGGAACGATCTCCCTACTCGCAGCGAAGTAGACGAAATTCACCGCAGTATCTATGAGTTGCGTAAGGAAGTGAAGAGCCTCAAACAAGCCTTTATGGAGTCGCAGAAGGAGCGCGATCAAGAACAGGAGGACATTTAACCATGCAGAACTTGAGGTTTTGAAGTCTGTATTTTTGACGAAATCAGTCATTCCTGTGCTGAGGGTTCAGCGTTGTTCTCCGCTGGTTCTTGGCCGCGCAATTTTCTAAATGATCAGCCGCTCGTCAATTTTGAATACTCACAACTGTTTTCTGGGTTAGTATTTTTCATTGACGTTGCTTACTGATGGGTTAGCAATGACATTTCTAATAATCGCGGGATCATCAAATTTGGAATTTGTGTTCAATCTTTAGTTTTTGCGCTCCTGGCTTATCACACTCTAATGGAAACATCCACCCACTGTATTTAATTCCAGGAACTATTGACCTGGTCTTTGCGATTCTCTACAGTGTGTTTCTGTTTTTATATTCCAACAATCAAGGTGAACCCGCTTTGGAACTATAGTTTGTGAAATACAATTTATGAAATACCCCTTTGCCAATGACTTAGAGTCAATTGAAAAACTAACCCAGGGAGCCGCAATCTTCGGCAAACTGCGCGAGGAAGATATTCAGGTTGGGGTAACTCCCAAAGAAGTGATTTATCAGGAAGATAAAGTCACGCTCTATCGCTTCACGCCCTCGGTTGAACATTCACTAAGCATCCCCATTCTCATTGTTTATGCGTTGGTCAATCGTCCCTATATTGTTGATTTGCAACCGGATAGATCGCTGGTTGCAGATTTACTAAAACTCGGCTTGGATGTTTATTTGATCGACTGGGGCTATGTAAGTCGAGCCGATCGCTGGTTGACTCTGGACGATTACATCAACGGTTATCTCAATCGCTGTATTGATGTTGTCTGCGATCGCCTGAGCATTGAGCAAATCAATCTGTTAGGCATTTGTCAGGGTGGAGTATTTAGCCTTTGCTACAGTGCCCTTTTTCCTAAGAAAGTGAAAACGCTGATTACGATGGTAACTCCCGTTGATTTTCACGTTCAGGAGGGACTGCTCAATCTTTGGAGCGGATGCACATTAGCGACAAAAGCGTTTGATGTGGATTTGATGGTGGATACACTGGGCAACATTCCCGGTGAATTTCTAAATCTTGAATTTTTGATGCTCAAACCATTTCAGCTTGGCATTGAAAAGTACGTCGGTTTAGCAGAAATTGCTGATCGTGAAGACAAATTGCTAAACTTCCTGCGGATGGAAAAATGGATTTTTGATAGTCCCGATCAGGCTGGGGAAGCTTATCGTCAGTTCATCAAAGATTTTTACCAAGACAATAAATTGATTCGCGGATCGCTCGACATCGGCGGTCAACGAGTGAATTTGCAGAACATTCAAATCCCTGTTCTAAACATTTATGCAGAACACGATCATCTCGTTCCACCTCAATCTTCGATCGCACTTGAGCAATACATTGGTAGCGAAGACTATACAGTGCGATCCTTCCTAACCGGACACATTGGCATGTATGTCAGCAGCAAAGTAAAACAGGATTTACCACCTACGATCGCGAACTGGCTAAAAGCGAGAATTAGATAAGGCATCATAAAGCATCAAGAAAGAATTAGTTGCAGTAACTTTGAACACATTAAAAAGGTATTCTTAGCAACATATCAATGTATTGTTAGAAACAAAAATTCCTAATGTTTGGCTCTTTCATTAGGTAGATGATTGGGGAGAATAACCAGACTAATCTTTAACTTATGAATTATTGGCGAAATTCAAACTTTAAGGAAAGATAATGCAGAGTTTTCTTTACAGGCTATTCAAGTATAAAAGAGCTCCCCAAGACCGTTTCCTGGGGGCTTTTTTATACTTGGATTTGGCTATTTCACCTACTTGCTTCGCAGCATATTGAAGTAATTTTGCCAAAGTTGCCTCTGAGATTCGAGCGAAAGATGAGTTACACGAGCTTGAAATTCTAGAGAACTGGTTACAACTTGTTCTTGGAAATTCACAGCATTATCAAAGTTCTCACGCATATCTTGTCTAGTGGAATCTTGCATCCCCGGCATAGCAGAAGTCCAGCTTTTGAAAAGCTGTCTTTGAGTTTCGCTGACTTGAGCCAAAAACTGCTCAAAATTGTTAGACCAATCCATTGAAATCTCTCCTTTTGCTAATTAACTAATGCTAACTGCTCAATTTACAACCATACTCAATAGTAACCAATATTCAGCAATGTTTTCGGATGTATGAAATTCATAATTTGCTGATTTTGTTTACTCAAAAATTTTGAGAATAAGCACCTTGAAGTCAGTTTTAATCATGTTTTAACAGTAGGGAAAAGTGAATGCAAGAAGCTTATATCGTGTCAGCAGTGCGGACACCTCTCGGTCGCTTTGGAGGAGTGTTGGCAGGGTTTTCTCCGGTGGATTTGGGCGCGATCGCCATGCAAGCTGCACTAGAGCGATCGGGTGTACCCAAAGAAGCGTTGGACTTATACATCCTCGGCAACGTGCTAAGAGCCGGACACGGGCAGTCTTTGCCGCGTCAGGCAGCTTTTAAAGCGGGGATTCCAGACACCGTTAATGGGTATGCCGTTGATATGGTCTGCTCATCGGGCATGATGAGCGTCATTAACGCTGCGGCTACCATTCGTTCTGGAGAAGCGGAGATTGTTTTGGCTGGCGGCATGGAATCGATGTCTCAAACGGGTTTCTTTTTGTCACACCGCGCCCGTTGGGGATACAAATCGCTGCTGGGATCACCCGAACAAGTCACCGATATTTTGCTCTACGATGGGCTTACCGATCCCACCACTGCCGAAACGATGGGCACGCAGGCAGAACGTTTGGCTGCTACCTACCAGGTGACACGGGCTGATCTCGATGACGTTGCCCTCAACTCACAGCAACGAGCCGCGATCGCTACTGACAAAGGCTGGTTTCAGTCTGAAATCGTTCCCGTCGAGATTGCTGGGAAGAAGGGGACACAAGTGATTGATCGAGATGAAGGAATTCGCTCAGAAACGACGTTAGAAAGTCTCGCAAAACTTAAACCTGCCTTTCAAGACGATGGTGTATTCACCGCAGGCAACAGCAGCCAAATTTCAGATGGAGCCGCTGCGCTAGTTTTGGCAAGTCGATCGGCAGTAGAGCGGTATGGGCTTAAGCCCATTGCCCGCTTCGTCAGCGGAGCGTGGGTTGGGGGAGAATCGTGGCGGTTTCCAGAAGTTCCTATTCTGGCAGTTAATAAACTGCTGAACAAACTCAACCTGAGAATTTACGATTTTGACTTGTTCGAGAATAATGAAGCGTTTGCCCTCAGCAGCGTTTTGTTTCATCGCAAATTGGGCATTCCCTACGAAAAATTAAATGTATACGGGGGCGCGATCGCACTCGGACATCCAATCGGCGCATCCGGAGCCCGCATTATCGTCACTCTGCTGAATGCACTGCAACAGCAAAACGGACAGATGGGCTTAGCGGCAGTTTGCCACGGGACAGGCGGAGGAACTGCGATCGCGATTGAACGCCTTTAGTCTGCAATCAACAACCTGCAATCAACAATCTGCAATCAAGGACGTTGGCTGGATGAAATCATTAGGACTGGAAGACAAAGTGGTGCTTGTTACAGGTGGCAACCGGGGTATCGGAGCCGCGATCGTTCACGTGTTACAGGAGTTAGGAGCCAATGTTGCTTACACCTATCGCAGTGAACCTGATCTCTCCACTGGAGCGTTGGCAATTCAAGCAGATGTCACCGACAAAGATGCAATGGCAACAGCCGTAGAGCAAGTCGAGCAAAAATTAGGAACCGTTTACGGAGTTGTTGCCAATGCTGGAATCACCCGCGATAACTTCTTTCAAAAGCTGACTAGCGAGGATTGGGATGTGGTGCTCGATACAAACTTAAAAGGGGTTTATCACGCCTTCTTGCCTGTGATTCCTAAGTTATATGAGCAGGGTGAAGGCGCCCTAGTTTCCATCACGTCCATTTCTGGTGAACGGGGAAATCTTGGTCAAACGAACTATTCAGCCTCTAAGTCGGCTTTGATTGGCTTCACCAAATCGCTAGCGAGAGAAGCCGCGAGATATGGAGTCCGGGTCAATGCAGTTTCACCGGGATTCATTGAAACAGAGATGGTTCAGGCGATCCCAGATAAGCTCAAAGACCGGATTGTGTCTGAAATTCCGCTCCGTCGCTTTGGCAAACCGGAAGAGATTGCTTGGGCAGTAGCATTCTTGCTTTCACCCATCACGAGTAGTTACATTACGGGGGAGGTGCTGCGGGTGAATGGTGCTCATCACACTTGATGCCAAATTCGATACTAAATTTATGTTGCATTGCCACGGCTCCTCGATCACCCCTAAACCCCTGAGAGGGGAACTGAACCTCCGCTCTTACTTCCCTTTCCCCCACTTTTACTCCTCCTTTTTAAGGCGTTGGGGGATTATCCCCAAGCATCTGTAGCAGGTATCAATTGATTTGGTATGAAGTGTGATGAGATTGGTGTAATTGAAAACTACAATAAACCGAAGATGATAGTTCAAGAACAGCGAATCAATTTAAACGGGCTTTCGATCCGATACTTTCAAAGTGGAAATGAAGGCTTACCGCTTGTGTTATTTCATGGAACGGGTGAGAGTGCACTGGACTGGTCATGGGTGCTGCCCAAGCTAGGCGAAAAGTATCGTGTTTATGCACCTGATTTTCCTGGTAATGGTGAAAGTGCAAAACCGATCCGAGACTATTCCGTCGAATTCCTCACCCAGTTTGCTACTGATTTTCTCAAGGCGATCGCAGTCGATCGTGCCGTATTAGCTGGGAACTCGTTCGGTGGTTTGATTGCCATGCAGCTTGCCCTCCTCCATCCTGCACAAATTGCTGGCTTAGTTCTAATTGATAGCAGTGGGCTGGGTGAAGCGGTTAATCCATTGCTGTCTTCCTTGACCCTGCCTGTCTATGGTGAAATTGGCGTTGCCGGATGCCGCACACCCGTTGGCGCGGTGATGCGATCGCGATCGCGAGCTGCCTTACAATTTGCCCACCCTGAGCAGATCCCCGTCGAGTGGTATGCCGAACAAGAGTCTCTGGCACAGACCTCTGGCTTTTTGGAAGCCACGTTGTCGTCACTCCGCGCCCAACTTAACCCAATTGGACAACGTAGCGTGATGGTTGATTCACTTCCGCAGTTACAAATGCCAACATTGCTGGTCTGGGGAGCAGATGATTTGATCTTTCCCAAAACGCAGGCTGAAGCGGCTGTGAATCATTTACAGCAAGGATATTTGAGCATTATCCCTGATTGTGGTCACATTCCCCATTTGGAGCAGCCCGATCGCTTCGTCACAGTACTAGATGAATTTCTCAACAAAATTTCCTAGAGTTAATACCAACTTAGAAGGCAAGGGTGACAGATTTAGAAAGGTGGGGCGAACTTTGTTTGCCCCACCCGCCTGTAGTCATCATTCTTTTAATAGGATTAGATTAATTTCTTACCGAGCACCACTGGCTGATTCGGTATTCTCTCCTGACTGACCCAACAGAGTCTGAACGGCAGTTAATACCTCAGGTACTGCCAGCGCCAGGGATGCAAACGAACAAAGCGTTGCGACTTGGCAGTATTCACAGAACGCTTTGTTTTCACTCCATTCTTCACCAGCCAATTCAGTAGAAGCAACACAGTCAACCAAAAGCTTGGCACCCATTGCGATCGGAATCAGTGGGCTTTCGCGGGCGCGGTTTTGCCCCCCGGTTGAGGTCAGCCATGCCGTGATGCCATAGTTGATGACCATTAATGGACCATCTGGAGTATTGAGCCGACTGTAAGCATAGTTGGAAGCATCAACGCGATCGGAATCAACAAACGGGATGGGCAGATCAGGTAGTTCTTTTAAGACTCCGGTTTGGTAGAGCGAGACGATTTGTCCCATTGATGCCCCAAGCAGCGACAGCCCCATAATCCACCGACGGCGCTGTAAGGCAGGGCTATCTCCTTCACGGAGTTCTTTGCTCAGTTGTTGCGGTTTCATACTGTATCTTTTGCTTTATACATTTCTAATCATGTTCAGGAATTTCTTAGATATCTGCCCCTACGCTGGGTATAGTCTGTTTGTCCTAAATGAGGAAATCGTGGTTAAAAGGCAAGGGAGAAGGGTGATGGTTGATTCAAGCCTATACCTGGAGAGCTTTTTTACCGACCACCCAGCTTCTCAAACATCTTTTAAGTAATGTTCTGGAAGTAACGTTCCGGACAAAGCTAGGAGAATCACCGGATTAGATGCTGAGATTAAGACACCATAATTTAGTGTTCAACGAGGACATCTAGGTACTTCTAAATTCAAGGTTCAGGAGTAGTGCGATTGTCTCGCTTACGTTCTGACAAATTAGAAAATTATCCTGCCAGTCAGTGCCCAAGTTCTATTAGCTTTCAACAGCACTAGGCTGAGTGGGGGTCGATGTTGCACCCAAGCTTTGGAAGTAGAGACCACCAACAGTTAGAAGAAATAGAACATATGCGATCGCTTCGACAACATACAGATGATCCACATATCCAAATAGCGTATGCAAAATAACGCCAGGAAATTGTTTAGCCGGTAATGCTTGCGACGTATCCCAGACTAACTTTCCTAAAAAGCAAGACTGATCTGTTGCGGCAACGCAAACCGAAGCAAACCGAGGATCAAGCTGAGACAAAATAAATGCGCCTTTATCGAAATGGGCAAGCGCTGAGATCACCAATCCTGAAACGATCAGCAGGAGAAACACACCCATCACCTGAAAGAACTGCCGTAAGTTGATTTTGATCCCCAGTTTGAACAACGCGATTCCGATCGCGATCGCGCCAATTAACCCAGCGATCGCGCCGACAACCGGAAGCCAGCCTTGCTGAAACTGAGCCGCAATAAAAACAACTGTTTCAAACCCTTCTCTCAGAACTGCAAAGAAAATAATTCCAAAAATTCCCCAACCTGCGCCACGGTTAACCGCTTTGCCAATCTCCTGTTCAACCTCGGACTTGAGAGATTTAGCTTGTTTTGTCATCCAAATCAGCATCCAACTGAGCAGCGCGATCGCAACGGCTCCAAACACGCCTTCTAAAATCGGCTTCAAGGCTGGCGCATAAGGCTGATTTGAGCGCTCTAGAAGTTGCAACGTCCAGACAAACAGCCAGCCCACTAAACCACTGGCTAAAATACCCGTTCCGATGCCACTGTAAACCCAGCCATTCAGATTAGATTTGTTGGATTTGTTGAGATACGCCAAGACAATTCCAACGACTAAAGCCGCCTCGACACCCTCACGTAAAGTAATGATAAACGTGGGAATTGCTGCACTGAAGTCCATCGGCATAATGAGAGCTTTACACTGGAGGTTCAGCTTCTACGATATGCGAAAAAGGTTTGGCAGATCCCCGTCCAAACGCTAAATCTTTTTCAGCAAGTGCTTAACGCTGATCGAGCAACCGCCGCAGTCGCACCTTACTCGAGACATAGAACGGAAACTGATAGTGTTCTGCCATCAACCACGACACAAACCCGAAATGCAGCGCAAAAGTCAGCCCGATCCAAACCGTAGGTAGCCAAGACCCAGGGCTGCCGTCAAGCGGTGGAAAAGCGTGAGACGAAAGCCAAATCAGCGAAGGAGGCAAGACCACCAGCGCCACGCTCACTAGCCAGATCACGACCGTTAAATCGACATCAAGCTGATTTGCGGCTTGCCAATTTCGCCCTGTCCAACGCCAGGTCATGGGTTGAGAACTATCTTCAACATGAATAGACTGTTCTCGCAGATTGGCGGTGAAGATGTGACGGCAAAAATTACAGGCAAACGCATCCATCAAGGTCAGAGACTCGATGTGACCGTGGCGGCAAATCGGACAAATGTAAGTTTCTTGAAAGGTGAGGGCGCGTCGATCTTCTAGACTTGGCTTTGCCAAACCCTTCGGAGCTTCGCGGAGCGAATCGTGAGAACCAGAATCGTGTTTAGAATGCGGCATAATCGATTCCTTCATGGGAAGGATATTCTTCAACTCTAGGCTTCCTTCAATCTAAACGATCGAGTTTGCTGATTGGTTTCACTCTCCAAAACGATTCATCTCTTAATAAAAAGAGACATCTAATATTAGATGCCTCCAGAGGTTCAAACCGAAACCTTGTTGTGACGTTATTCGAGTCGAGTCACGAATGTTGTTTCACAAATGTTGTTCAATGTCTGTGCTTACGCACCTACCGTTTTCAGCACTTCTTGACCATTTTGCTGAAGAATCACGGTCGGTTGTCCGTTTTTGCTCATCGTGATGCGCTTTAGCAGAACTTTTCCATTGGCGAGGTAGTCTCCAGACTGCACATATCGCGCTGAAGCGTCGGGTTCTTGCACGATCGCAGTCAACTTACCGCCCACTTGCAGCACGCCAGTAATCGCTACGGTATCGGCTAGGTTTGTCAGGGTTGGGGGTGCTGCTTGAAACGTTTCGGTTGGGGAAGCCGCTGCGGGTAAAGAAGGAAGAACCGTAATCGGTGCAGGGACAGGTAGAATCGCCGCTTGCACAGGTTGCGGACTTAGCGCCGTTGGTTTGACTTGTACTTTTGGCAACGGCATCGGCTGGCTAAAGCTGAGCTTGGCGCTGGCCTGTGATTTACTGGCTTGTGGCTTACTAACAGTAGGCTGAGGGGTAGTTGCTACAAACTGAGCCGCCACCGTTGGACTCACTCTTAAGTCACCCGGCGGTAATGCTGCAAACGGATCGCGATTGGCTCCGCCAAGCTCCGAAGGATTGGGCGTGTCAGGCTGAGAGGAATTTGTTGCAACCTCAGCTAATCGCGTTGACCCGTTCGTAACTTGAATCATGCCTGCGATCGGGATGGGAGCGAGAGGAGGATTTGCGGCAGGAACAGTAGGCTGGGAAAAAGTCTGAGGTGCTGGTAAAGGTGCTTTTGCTTGGGTGGCGGCATTATTGCTACGGCAGCTTGACAGTACTAATGCTGCTAAAGCTAGACCAGTCACTAATTTTAGGGTTTTCATACTGACTTTTTACTCACACGTGGTTCATTTTTCTCAGGATGTTTTCTATTCTTCCCAACGCACGTTTTATTCCAACAGTTTTATTTTGATAGAGAAGATTTACGGAGAATTCACTCGCTGGCTTTTCTAGAATGGAGGGATGAACCGAGCAACGCACCCTATTTCTAAAGATCTTGTTCTTGTTGGTGGTGGGCACAGCCACGCGATCGCGCTTCGCATGTTTGCCATGCGTCCTCTGCCTGGAGTCCGAATAACGCTGATTAGCGACGCTTCAGATACGCCGTATTCAGGCATGTTGCCAGGACATGTAGCCGGATTCTACTCACATGAGGAATGTCATATTAATCTGCGATCGCTCTGTCAAATCGCTCAGGTTAATTTCATCCGCGATCGCGTTATCGGATTAGATCTGATTAACGATCGCGTGCAGTGTGCTAATCATCCCGCGATCGCATTTGATCTTGTATCAATTGATACTGGTAGTACACCAAAGTTACCGTCAGCGTTTCCGCACTCTAAACACCACGTGGCTGCAAAACCAATTGCGACGTTTCTAGAGTGGTGGTATCAGTTGGGTGAGAATGTTCCACCGAATCTGAGCCTTGGCATTGTTGGTGGTGGGACTGGTGGCGTTGAACTGGCGTTGAATATGCAACATCGGTTGCGTGATCTGTGTTGTCAACCCGAATCAGACGATTTCACAATTCACTTATTTCAGCGTAGCCAGACGCTAATGCCAAAGCATAATACACGGGTGCAACGGCATTTCGAGCAACTCTTGCGCGATCGCGGTATTCAACTCCATTTAGGAGAAACGGTTCAGGGAATTGAGAATGATGCGATCGTATGTGAATCGGGACTAATGGTTCCGTGTGATGCGACCGTTTGGGTCACGCAAGCAACGGCTCCAAAGTGGCTGGCAGAATCGGGATTGACCGTTGACGCGGATGGATTCGTTCTAGTCAACGACACCTTACAATCGGTCTCCCATTCCCAAGTTTTTGCGGCGGGAGATGTTGCCACAATGGTGAACTATTCTCGACCAAAAGCGGGTGTGTTTGCCGTGCGTCAGGGAAAACCACTATTTCAAAATCTCCAACATGCTCTCACGGCAAGACCGTTGAAGCCCTATCGACCGCAGAGGAACTATCTCAGTTTGATTGGAACGGGGGACCAGTCGGCTGTCGCATCTTATGGACAGTTGGGATTTCAGGCGGGCTGGTTGTGGACGGTCAAAGATTGCATCGATCGAGCGTTTATGAATCGCTTTACTGGATTAGAAGCGACAATGACAGCATCAATGACAACACCTAGAACGAAGGAGACAAATCGCACTCGCGCTGTTGTAGAGCAAATGCGCTGTCTAGGTTGTGGTGCAAAAGTTGGTAGCAGCACCTTAGAACAAGTTTTACAACGCATTGGAGACGAATTACCTAATCCCCAACGCAATGATATTTTGATCGGACTTGATGATCCTGATGATGCGGCTGTGATGCAAATTCCATCGGGAAAAGCAATGGTGCAAACAATCGATTATTTTCCCGCGTTAGTGAGCGATCCATTTTTATTTGGGCAAATTAGCACGAATCATAGTTTGAGCGATCTGTTTGCAATGGGTGCAACGCCACAGAGCGCTCTTGCGATCGCAACCCTTCCCTACGCAACCGAAGCCAAACAAGAAGAAATGCTCTATCAACTCCTTTCAGGAGCCGTTAAAACCTTGCAGCGATCGCACGCTGTTTTGGTTGGCGGACACACCGTTGAAGGCGAAAAACTCGCGTTTGGCTTAACGTGTAATGGGGTCGCAGATCCAGATCGATTACTGCGAAAAACCGGAATGCAAGCCGGACAAGTTCTAATTCTGACCAAACCTCTTGGCACAGGAACCCTATTTGCTGCTGAGATGCGCCAAAAAGCAAAAGCCAGATGGATCGATGGCGCGATCGCATCGATGCTCCTGTCCAATCAAGACGCGGCGAACTGCTTTCTCAAGCATGGCGCAACTGCTTGCACCGATATTACGGGATTTGGGTTATTGGGACATTTGGTTGAGATGGTGCGTGCTTCAAAGGTTGCGGTCACACTGTCTTTAGAAGCACTGCCCTTTCTGGAAGGCGCGCAAGCCTGTGTTGAACAAGAAATTTTTAGTTCTCTCCATCCGCAGAATATCCGAGCGAGTCAATGGATCGAAAACCTTTCTGCTGTCCGCTCTCACCCAGCCTTTCCACTCCTGTTTGATCCGCAAACATCCGGCGGCTTGCTTGCTGCTGTGCCATCGGCTCACGCAGATCCTTGTCTATCGTCTCTCAAAGCCGCAGGGTACGCTCACAGCACTATCATCGGATCTGTCCGTTCTCACCACGATGGTCTAGAACCCGTTACGATCGCACAATAGTTAAGTGGCGATTACACCGTATCTTCATGTCGCAAAGCTACTCTGTTGATGATTTTCTAAATCGTTCTACCCTGCTTCTAGACACTCGAAGCCCAGGAGAATATGAACAAGGACGAATTCCGGGTGCAACCAGTTTTCCGCTCTTTTCTGACGCAGAACGGGCACAAGTGGGCACATGTTACAAACAGCAAGGACAAGAAGACGCGATCGAACTGGGGTTAGAACTAGTTGCGCCGAAAATGGTGGAATTTGTTAGAACCGCAAAGCAGCTTGCCCCAACTCGGCAGGTGCGGCTGCACTGTTGGCGTGGCGGAATGCGAAGCAGCAGCATGGCATGGCTTCTAGAAACCGCTGGCTTTGATGTGACGCGACTGAAAGGAGGCTACAAAGCCTTTCGGGAATGGGTGCGATCGACACTTTCTACACCTCGATCCATTCTCACGCTGGGCGGCATGACCGGAACAGGCAAAACTCAAATGCTGTATGCTTTGGCTGAGCAAGGAGAACAAATTTTAGATTTAGAAGCATTAGCCAATCATCGCGGCAGCAGTTACGGAGCGCTAGGACTGCCCGACCAGCCCACAACCGAGCAGTTTGAAAACGAGATTGCGATGCGATGGTCAACATTGGATCCGACTCGTCCGGTATGGATTGAAGCAGAAAGTCGGCGGGTTGGCATGTGTCGTGTGCCGGATGAATTGTTTACGCAAATGATGCGATCGCCCGTGGTGAGAATGGTGCGATCGCAGCAAGAACGAATTAATTTACTGTTAGATGTTTATGGTTCTGCCAATCCCGAAGAGTTGATTGAGGCAACTGCACGGATCAGTAAAAAGTTAGGAGGACAACACGCGAAACAAGCGATTAGCTGTATCCGTCAAGGGAATTTAGCACCTGCAATCAACATTGTATTAAATTACTACGACAAAACTTACCTATACGATCTGCAACGCCGAAATACAATTATTCAATCAGTTGATGTGACAGAACTACCCCTTCAAGTTGCAGCAAAACGACTGATTGATAAATCGAAACAGATAGTTAAAGAGCAATCAGTTCAAGAGCCAATTATTTCTCACTAAAGCAAACAGAACATTAAAGGAAATTTTCAATGCTATTATCTATTTCTGATACTCACTTCAAAATTGATTTGGATCTTTGGGAACGAATTTGGGCGTTTTATTTCAACGCAGATTTACACATTCCATTAGCTCACATCGTTCGGGCATCAACTGAGGAGCCATCCAGCGATTGGCGAGAAGTCCGGATGCCAGGAACTGCCATTCCGGGCGTGATTAAAGCCGGAACTTATTACACGTCGCGGGGAAAAGAATTTTGGTATGTGACTCGTGGCAGCAATTATCTAACGTTGGAATTGAAGGATGAATTTTATCAAAAAATTGTCTTAACGATCGAACAAAACCAAACGTGGGCAGATCAGCTCAATGAGCGTCTCGCAATCTAATGCCTAATTCTAAAAGTCCCGTTTGTTCATCTGGGCTTCTTACAGAAGGCGAATGTTTGGCGGAAGATTGAATGGCTCACTCAATCTTCCGGCGACGCAATGCAATTGACTAACTCGCGGTTCCTACGGAGTTGCGCTCGGCGCTAACCACGTCTCGCTCTCGGCTCTCAGATGCTGCGTGCAGACGTTGGTTCTTCAAATACTCCTCCAGTTGGGCTTCGATCTGCGATCGCACCTCCTGGCGATATTCCAGAAAATGCTCGTTTAACGCACACACCGAAAGGTAATGCTCGAACACACCCGGATTGCGTTTGAGAATGCTAAACAAGTGATGCCAAAATATCCAGCGTGTTTCTCGCACCACACCTTGTCTCCAGCACACCGTTAGAAAAGCTCGCAGGACTTTCCAGGTGACTTTTCTGAGCTTAGCTTTATGCCGGGGTGCGCCGAGCTTTAAGAAATGGCGATAGGTGCGATTGAGGTAGTTGCTCGGATCATAAAGCTGCCAGAATCCGCGCACATATTCGCGGGTGACTTCCTCTAACGGGCGAGTCGGCACAAAGTTCATTAACGTGGTTTGGTTGATGTTGGCAACATCTTCCATCAGGCGTCCTTCTCGCTTCAGCCGATGCCACAATGCCGTGTCAGGCAAAGCTTGCAGCATACTGAAAATGGCGATCGGAATCGTCGTCTGTTCGACAAATCGCACAATGCGATCGCCCGCTCCCGGCGTTTCGTTGTCAAACCCAATGATGAATCCTGCCATCACGCGCAGTCCAGTTGACGCGATCGCATCGACAGCATCACTGAGCGAGTTACGTGTATTCTGATGTTTGTTGGTGAGCGTGAGACTCGCTTCATCAGGCGTTTCAATGCCTAAAAAGACGCCGTTGAAATTGCACTCAACCATCAAATCCATTAATTCTTGATCGTTGGCTAAATCGACCGACGCTTCTGTACTGAGGTGGAACGGATACTCATGCTCCGCCATCCACACTTTTAGCTCTTTGAGAAATAACTTAACGTTGCGCTTGTTGCCAATAAAGTTGTCATCCACCATAAAGATGCTGCGTCGCCAACCCAGTTGGTAGAGCGCCTCTAATTCGGCTAGAAGTTGCTCCGGGCTTTTGGTGCGTGGCTTGCGCCCATACAGCACAATAATGTCGCAGAACTCGCATTGAAAGGGGCAGCCCCTAGAGAACTGCACCGACATATTATCGTAAAAATCTAAGCTCAGCAGGTCAAAGCGGGGAATTGGCGTGATCGTCACATCGGGGCGCTCGCCATTGGGAGCACGAAAGACGCCTTGCGATTCGCCTCGCTGGACGGCCTCAACAAAGAGCGGTAGGGTAATCTCGCCTTCATCCAAAATAAGATAATCGGCCCCGGCGGCTTCTGCTTCTTGAGGAAGTGCCGTTGCATAGGGTCCACCGACCGCGACTGGTTTACCCCGTCGTCTCGCCTCTCGAATTTGGGCGAGAAAATCTTCTTTTTGCACAATCATGGCGGACAAAATCACGAGATCTGCCCAATCCCAATCTGCATCGCTCAGCGTGTTCACGTTGCGATCGACGAGTCTAAATTCCCACTCCTGAGGCAAAATAGCTGCAACCGTAATCAGCCCTAAAGGAGGCAGCATTGCCTTGCGATCGACCAGTTGTAGCGCTTTCTCAAATGACCAAAAGCTTTGTGGAAAAATCGGATAAATCAGCAGAACTCGCATTCTATAAACGCCCTCACAACAGTGATAATAACGGGGATATACGGGAATCGAAGTTTACCCAAGCTTAGCGTGTTATAGCATGTTTTTTTTTAATTACAGGCTGAAGGGTTAAATCTTGCGAACAGATGTAATGTTTTTTGAATAGCTTCAGCAACGAAGGGGCAGTACCTAGACAGTTCCTTGCATGTATCCAGGAATATCTTCGTTTAAAGCCGATGGCGTTACGCTTTCTGTTCGCGATTCCTTCATTGTGCTTTGCGCTACTGGTTCTTCTACTGTTTCCGATGTTTCAGTTTTAGATGCTTCTGATTTGCTCACAGGCGTTAATACATTGATATTAGAGTTCCACCATTCGTTTTGCAATTTCTCAATTGCCAATTCTTTTTGCTTCGCTTCGACTTCAATCCAGCACGGCGCAGAGCGGTAGCAGCTTGGCATCACGGTAATGTAGTCGCTGTGTTTCTGATCGGCAAACGACTCTGCTCCATTGGAAATATGCACCACTTGCCACTCGGGAATCTGCCATGTTGCTCGGGCTGCGTTAAAGGCAGATGCTACACTTGGATCTTCATAGCTCTCCGCTTGTTCGTGAATCACGTGATGGTGAGCATCAAACACCATCGGAACTCCGGTAGCATGACAAATTTCTAAAATATCGGTTGCACCGTAGGTGTACTCGTCATTCTCGAAGGTGAGCCGGAGTCGAACATTATCTGGTAAGTCTCGTACAACTTGTACCAATCGATCGGCGCGATCGCCCTTGCCACCATGGATATTCATCAGTGCCCACGGCGATCGCGGCAACCCCAGAAAATCGAAAGTGCGTGCGTAGGTGGATAGCACTTTGATACTGTTTTCAATCACTTCTGGGCGGTCAGAGTTGAGGACGATAAATTGCTCAGGGTGCAGCACCAATCGAATGCCGAGTCTTCTAGCTTGGTCCCCGATCAAACTCATGCCGTCGGCAAATTCGGTCAAAATTTCTGATCCGATCTCGTCATCTGCAAACGGAAATAAGCCAGAACCCAGCCGATATAGCCCAATCCGATTTGCGGCGCAAAAATCGATCGCAATGCCTAGCCGCCTTAGGTTCTCGGCATACAAATCCCGCAATATTCTCTCTTGCTCAGCCGTCTCGAACTGCAACAATCGCTTTCGCGTCACGGTTTTAAATCGAACCGTTTTGGAGGCTGAAATACAAACTAGGCCTAGTGGATAATTTGTAGTTTGCAATTCGTGATTTGTAATTAAGTTTGTGGCTAAAGAATGACTCATAAACGGAGGCTCATAAACTGATATGACTAAATTTAGTGGCTTCAAATTATAGGGAGGATAAGCCCTGCGATCGCACCTCGTTTAAGACGCGATCGCAGGGCTCACACTGAGCGTTCAAAATTTGAAACGAACGACTGTTCGTCCAATTGACTCTTTAATTTTTAAGAGGGTCATGCCCCCAGTTTTTTAAGGAGTAGCGCCAGCGCGAATGCTCGATGTCACTAGAAGGGCGCTGTGCCGAATGGCGATGAATGTAGCTGATGACACGTCGAACCTGCCCATAATCCTCTTCTGTGTAGTCAGCCTCTTGCTTGTGCAGCAACTTAACGATCTGACGCCCAGATTCATGACCCGTAGATTCGTCACCCTCATGCTCTTTCATGCCAACTGACTTTGACTCTTCGGTGTCTAGCCAGGACTGAAGTTCTTTAGCCGACATGTTAACGGCCGCCTTAAATTCCTTGAGAGACGTTTTGTTCTCTGCTTCGGTGTGATGTGCCATACCTACTTAGTCCTTTTTCTTCAAAGACTCTGGCTTGTGAATCGCGTCTTTGCCAGACTTATCACTCTTCACCCTATATTCAGGATCGTCTTTGGATGCATCAAAATGATGACCTTTAAAGTCAGTTGGCTTCGTAATTTTTTCTTCGATCACGCCTTCGGTTTTGCCACCGGAACTGTTCCATTCAACGTGATCGCCTTTCTTTAACTTATCTGTCATTTTCCTGACTCTGTATACTTCTGCCCCAGCATAGGCATACGATACTAAAGCAACGTCTGTCTTTTGATAGTCTACAATTTTCACAATTAATTTATATTCAGTTACCTATCTTCCGATAGTTGAATATGCGTTATGTCTTCTCTATTTTTGCTGTTAGTAATTTCAGCTTTAAAGAAGTTTTGCTATGACTCATGATTATGATCTATTCGTCATTGGGGCAGGTCCGGGTGGATTGTCTGCGGCGAAACGAGCCGCAAAATATGGCGCGAAGGTCGCGATCGCTGAGTCGAGTCAACTTGGCGGAACGTGTTCTAATTTGGGCTGCATTCCCAAGAAGCTAATAGTCTATGCTGCTGATTTTCCTAAGCTTGCAGAGGCTTACAAAGGCTATGGATGGACGATGCCCTCCAAGCCGCAATTTGATTGGAAGCAGTTTGTCGCAACGCGAAATCAGGAACTCGATCGCATCCGTCACAGCCAAGCGAGATCGCTAGCAGATGCAGGAATTGAGGTGATTCACGGGCGAGCTAAATTTGTCGATGCGCAGACGCTGGAGATCAACGATGGCGATCGCAAAATCACAGCCGATAAAATTCTGATTGCCGTAGGCGGGAAGTCTTCTAAACCAGACCTGCCAGGAATCGAGCATGCCGTCACCTCGGATCAGATGTTTCACTTGACCGAGCTTCCAAAACGGATGGCAGTCATGGGAGGCGGTTACATCGGAGTCGAATTTTCTAGCATGATGCATGGACTTGGAGTTGAAGTTTTCTTGATCGAGAGAGGGCCGTGTATTCTGTCTGGGTTTGATGATTTTGTTTGCACTACCATCCGCGATCGCTTGCAGGAGCGCGGAATTTCGGTTTATTGCAACACGACGGTCAAGGCGATTGAGAAAACCGGAACGGAAATTTCCGTTCAGCTACAAGGTGATCAGACCGAGACACTCACGGTAGATTTAGTATTGTGCGCGATCGGACGTTCTCCAAACTTAGACGGACTAGGACTAGAGCAGATTGGTGTCGAACTTGATGGAAAAGCGATCGCAGTGAATTCGTCGAGCCTCACCAGCGTACCCAATATCTACGCAGTGGGCGATTGCACGAACCGAAAGCAACTCACCCCAGTTGCAAAAGCTGAAGGAAAGGCGTTTGCGGAGCTTGTGTTTGGCATCGGGTCATGTGGTGTGGACTATGGTAGCGTTCCTTCTGCGGTCTGTTCTCGCCCTGAAGCCGCTTCTGTGGGGTTAACAGAAGCTCAGGCAAGAGAAAATACCAATCCTTCGGAGCTTAATAAACCTGATCAAATCACCAGTCACCAGACTGAATTTGTGCCACTCTTTCATCGCTTGAGTGGACAGTCTTCTAAGAGCATCATTAAGCTTGTAGTGAACGACGAAGACGATCGGGTTTTGGGAATTCACATGGTTGGTGATGAAGCGGCTGAAATTCTGCAAGGCTTTGCACTCGCATTCCAAAAAGGTTTGACTAAAAAGGAACTTGATGACGCGATCGGCATTCATCCCTCTTCAGCAGAAGAATTCTTCGTTGTGGATTAATTTGTAGTGGCCGCCATTACTTGTTGGCAACTTCATACCGTTTAAATTGCTGTCCTACAAAGGTCAGAGAATCTGATAAGTGAGTTTGCCAGTATTTCCAAGTGTGTTCACCTGAAAATGTTTTTAACTCACTTTCTACTCCCAGTTCCGTTAAAACTTGGTGAAACATTTGATTTTGGCTCAAGTACATTGCATCGGAATTTCCTGTATCCAAGTAGATGTGAAACCGTTTTAGATCTTGTGGCGACAGCGTTCTCACAAATTCAATTGGGCTGTTCTCAGTTCCGCTTTTATCTGTGAAGTATCCACTGTGGCTAAACACAATTGAAAAGCGATCGCGTCGATGTAAAGCAATATTCATCGCGCCCCATCCACCAGACGACAGCCCACCAATCGCCCAAAACTTTTGATCCTCTAGCGTTCGATAGCGCTGCTTCACTGTTTCGACGAGTTCATCGGCGATCGCGCTGATCACGTTACCGTTTTGCCCGTCTACATAGGCTGGATCCCAATATGGGCTTGATCCTCGTAGATCATTGCCATCGGGCGTAATAATGATGCTCGGCGGCAGTGTTCCTGTCGCATAGAGCTGTTTGAGGGTTGCGATCGCTTTGCCAAACACAAACCACGTTTTAGGCTCTCCGTGCCCTCCATGTAGCAAAAAGATCACCGGGTAACATTGGTTGGGATGTTGCTTGTAGCCCGGTGGCAGCACAACGCCATACTTCCGGTTTTCACCCAATGCAGAACTAGAATAAGTTTGAATCTGATAGTTCAGCGAACCTAGTTGACTAGCAGATACAGGTTTGGACGCGCTAAATGAGCAAGTTGGTTGTGGGGTTGGTATCTCCTGAGGCAACCAAGCTTGCGTAGTTTTTCCGCAACTGGTTAGGGCTATGAGCGAGAGAAGACTGAGAAGAAATGCAGGTTGAGGCTTCATGAGTAAGCTTAGAGCGACTCCGCACCTATGATAAGCGGATCCGCTTCAAGGTGTTCATTAAAACCCTACGTGTCGTGAAAATAGACTAGGTTTGAAATGTAGCTTCGTCTTCGTAGCTATGATAGTCAGTAATTACGTTCAAACCTGAGGTCAATATGGTGAAAAAACTATTAGGAAATCCGCTCCTGGGTCTGATGAGCCTTGGAGTCATCGTCAGTGCTGTTGTGGCTGATCGCGCAACCTTACCTGCGATTAGCGCAGAGCGCAACTCCGGAGGAACCGCCCAACCCGCAACGGTGGTCACTCCCGCTCCTGAATCGCAATTTGTTCCCAAAGCCCGGATTCAACTAAACAGCGATCGTACCAACATTACGCTGATTAACAATACCTATGCGACGATCGCCTATCAAGCCGTCGGAGACACGCAGCCCAGAACTCTACAAGGACGAACCCGCGTCACGCTGAAAGGTCTTCGAGCACCTGTAACGCTTACGCTCGATCGCCAAGATGCTGGATTGCTGCTCGTTACGCCTAGACCCTCGGCTACGTCTCCAGAAACATTAGAGGTGTTGTTGGATACGACAACAGATTTAAGCGCTGATGCAACCACGCTCAGAGTCGAGCGAACAGGCTCAGTGTTCTTATATTGATACCTTCTCTACTGCATCACCGAATGGGGAATTCTACGACTTCGTTAAAAGATTAGGAGGTGTGAACATCACACCTCCTAATCTTTAGCTTCAGTGTCAGGTGTGCTTCAGCGTTAGTTATGAGATCGAGTTGCTCACGTTTGAAAGCGCTTTTGCAAGTTGCTGAAGTTTAGAAGCGTCACTTCCAGTTGCAGAGCCAGCAGCAGTTTCGGCTTGAGAACTCAGATCGACCAAAAGCTGTCTCACTCCAGATACTCCACTTCCTCCGCCTGTCAAGGCTAGCTTCAGTTGACCGAGGGTTTCTGCGATCGCGGTTCCCTGTAGCTGCTGTTGCCACGCTTCAATTGCACTCACCGCCGCTTCTGGAGGAATTGAGGTTAAGCCGCCTTGCAGCGCTGCGATCGTGGAATCAATATCTACATTTTGAGTTGTGTCTGCCATAACTAAATTCCCATTAATTTGCAATCGACAACTCGCCATCAAATTGCTTGTAAAAGCTAGATCATAGCTATTGTCAGTTGTGATCTAACTCTAGTGTTTCTTGCAATTAACGTTATATCGTCAGTCTCTAGAATGAAACCGATTACTCTTATTATTTCTAAACATTAGGCTCCAAGATTAAACTCCGAAGTCTCCAGAATGAAACGTGTTGCTCTTATCATTTCTAAACATTAAGCTTCAACTTAAACTCACCCATTCGGGTACTGTCAGTTCGTTCTTCTCTAACTTATGGTGGAACTGTTCGAGCAGTTGCTAGTTAGCAGCTAGGGAAAAGGTTTCGATGCCTAACAAATTAGACGAACCCCTAGCTGCTAACTCTTTCTTGATCATCCTACTTTCTTGATCAGGTTATTTGAAGACCGCTTTGATCCCCTTCTTGTCAGTGCGAGGGGAATTACCGTAGTAGCGATCGCGGTTATAGTAGCTGCCAGATTCATTTTTAGAAGTAATGCCATTGGCAACAATTCCCAACACGTGAGAAGACGCTTGCGAGAATAGCGATGTCATCGTGTGAATAGCATCTGAGTTAACCACTCCTGGACGGATTACTAATAATACGCCATCGGCTAACTTACCCAAGGTTAGACCATCTGCCGTCAGCGCGATCGGAGGTGTATCGATGATGATGAAATCATACTCATCCCGAATCTCTTCTAGAGTATCTGCGATTTGCTGGGAGTTTAAAAGCGCCATTGGGTTAGGTGGAATCGTACCCGCGGTTAGCACGTCTAAGTTGACCAACACTTCCTGAGCGCTTGTCTGACTATTTGCCTGACCTACTAGCACATCGCTGAGTCCTTTTAGATTGGTCAGATTCCAGATATGATGCTGCGTCGGACGCCGCATATCCGCATCGATCAATAAGACTCGTTTCCCCATCTGTGCTGTTGCCACTGCTAAATTTGCTGCAACAAATGATTTCCCTTCTGTAGGCAATGCGCTTGTCACCGTAATCATTTTCAACGACTTGTCGGTTAGCGTAAACCCCAGCGTTGTCTCTAACATTTCAAACGCTGCACTCGCGGGAGAATGAGGATTATCTCGCACGGGTAAAACTGACGAATCAATCTCTTTATTTGGTTTCTGTTCTAGTTGAGGAATGGTTCCTAGCAACGGATAGTCTAAGAACCGTTTTGCCTCTTCGACCGTCTTCACAGACTTATCGATCGCTTCGAGCAAGAGTGCGACCATAAACCCTAGCATCACGCCTACAAACCCACCCAGCAGCAGATTGAGCAAGATACGAGGCGCAACAGGTTTGTCAGGAACGGTCGCGGCTGAGACAATTCGAGCATTGCCGACATTCTGATTTTCAATCACCTGCACTTCTTGCAAGCGTTTAAGCAACTGCTCGTAGGTCGATCGCGCTACTTCTACTTGCCGCTGCAATTCTCCCTGCTGCTGCTCTAGCCGAGGCAATTGGTCGGCTCGTTTTTGATCCGTTGCTAAAGCGGTGGTTAATACCGTGACGCGATCGCGCAGTCCTTGCCGCTCAGCTTGAACTTTCAGTAAGTCTGAGGTGAGCGTTTGCCTCAGTGCTCCCAATTCCAGGTTTTGATCAGGTACAGCTTCGGGTGTTCCTAGAGTTTGAGCGATTCGCGTGTTGAGCTGCGATCGCAGTGCCTCCTCTTTGGCTCTCAAGTTCACAATTTCAGGGTGACTGGGGGTGTAGCGAGTCCGTTCCACCGCTAATTTATCTTGAACTTGTCGGTAGTCTGACAGCACCCGCTGCACGGAATTCGACTGGCTCAATGCCGTTAGAGCCGTTGCTTGAGAGGCAGTAAAGCCCAATTGGCCTTGCAGCAGAATCGATCGCGAGTTCGCGTCTGCAAATTCGGCTTTTGCCTTGGTAATTTCATCTGAGATCTCTTTCAATCCTTCTACTGCGACCTTTGCCTCTTCTCCTAGGGCGACAACGCGGTTTTGCTCTTTAAAGCGCCGCAGCAACAATTCGGTTTGTGAAACTCTCGCCTCGACTTCGGGCAGTTGTTTTGTGATGAATTCTCGTGCGGCAGTGGCTTCAGCCCGATTATTGCGGATGTTGTTCTCTAAATACGTCTGAACGAGAAAATTAACCACGTCGGCTGCTTCTTTGGCGTCAGTGCTGCGGTAAGAAATTCCTAGAATATCGGTTCCACGAACGCTTTTTACCTTGAGTTTTTTGAGAAACTCCTCAATCGAAAGCGGTTTTCCCTCGCGATCGTTGAGGTGCAGTTCTGCGATCGCTTTTCTAGCAAGCGGTTGCGATCGAATAACTTCGGCTTCGGTATCAAGCGGATTACTTAACTGGGTTAAGCCGCTCAGTTCACCGGCTTTCTCAGTGAGACTCGTTAGCGATGACACTCGGCTTGTTTTATTAAACAGGAGCTTTCCCTCACCTTCGTAAGTCGGCTTTTGCAGCAGCGTAAAAGCCGTTGTCAACCCAAATACAGACCCCATTAACAGAGAGGCAGGCAGCCAACGTCGCCTTAAGATCTGCCAATACTGTTGAACATTCACCGAATCTTGGTCAGCGCGAGTCGATTGCATGGCAAGCTCAGTCACGATAGAGAGGATACTTGTATTCCCCATGACTGTGCTTTAACAAGCTTTCCTGAGCATCCGTGTAACTTCTGAAGTGATTTTAGCTGGCTCAGTAGAATTACTATTCTTACGCAGAATTTTCAACAGTAAGGTGAGGTTTTCAAGTTCCAGGGCATCCTAGGTACTAATTCGGTTGTCTCCGTGTTTTTTGCAGGTCGGTGATGCCAATGTCAACAAATAGTATTCGTTCTCTCAGTATTGCAAGTTCGCGATTGGCTCCGCCAAGCTCCGAAGGATCGGTTCTGCCCCACTCGAAAGGAATTCGCTTTGCGAAGCCTCGAAGAGCGCGGGTGCTCTCTCTGCCGCCGCAATGGTTAGTGTTAGGGTCAGACGGCCCTGTTGTTGACGACGCTGTTTCTAAAGTAGAGAAAGCCTTACAAAGCGCCTCACCACTGCTCACAATTACGACTCTCACTCACGGCTCATGCTCAACTGAGGACCTATCCAAGGTGTGGTCAGGGGTAATTGTTACTGAACCGTCTGAGTTAACTGAGCCTCAATCAAGACAATTGATACAACTCCGGTTGCAAGGCATTCCAATATGCGATTTACCAGGATTCTACGAGGCGTTTTACTTAAAATTACCATCTGCTTATTTAACGGCCTCGTGGTTTGTTTTCAACTTTAATCTAGCCTTGGTTTCTAACGGTTTAGTTCAGCATCTGAAACGATTGGTTGACCTATTAGCATCGGTATCGTTGCTAGTGGCTACTGCTCCAATCCTGTTCATTGCTGCGACGCTGATCAAATTAGACAGTCCAGGTTCAATTTTTTATAGCCAAATCCGAACCGGACTGAATCAGGTTCCTTTTCGGGTGTATAAGTTTCGCTCAATGCGTGAGGATGCTGAGACGGTAGGCGCACAGTGGGCGCAGGAAGGCGACTCCCGGATCACGCGAGTCGGGCGCTGGATGCGATTAACCCGAATCGATGAACTGCCGCAACTCTGGAATGTGATTCGGGGAGATATGAGCCTCATTGGGCCGCGCCCAGAGCGTCCTGAATTTGATGCTCAACTGGCTCAAACGATTCCTCATTACCAGTTGCGCTACTGCGTCAAACCGGGAATCACGGGCTGGGCACAAGTGATGTATCCGTATGGAGCATCGGTTGAGGATGCTTACGAAAAGTTGGCGTATGACCTTTACTACATCAAAAACTATTCTGTTTGGTTGGATGTTGCGATCGCAGTGAGAACCGTTCGAGTTATTTTACAGGGCAAGGGCAGATGAAGAAAGTATTGGTCACGGGCGGGGCAGGCTATATCGGTTCGCATGTGGTGCGGCAACTGGGTGAAGCGGGCTACGAGGTGGTAGTGTACGACAACTGTTCGACTGGGGTTGCCTCGTCGGTGTTGTTTGGAAAATTAATCGTTGGCGATTTAGCCGATCTCGATCGACTGTACCAAACGTTCGCTCGTCATCAATTTGATGCTGTTTTACATTTTGCGGCTAGTTTGATCGCTCCAGAATCGGTCGTCAATCCTCTGGACTATTACGCCAACAACACGCGCAACACATTAAATCTTTTGCGCTGCTGTGATGCCTTTGGCATTGATAAATTGATTTTCTCTAGTACTGCCGCCGTGTATGGAGAACCCGGACTCACGCCTGTCACCGAAGGCTGTCCAACCGCGCCAATCAATCCTTACGGACGCTCAAAATTGATGAGTGAGTGGCTCATTCAAGATGCGGCAAATGCGTCTCGGTTGCGCTATGTGATTTTGCGCTACTTTAACGTGGCAGGAGCCGACCCTGGCGGACGCATTGGGCAACTCTCTGCCAATGCAACTCATTTAATTCGCGTGGCGTGCGATGCTGCCCTTAGCCGTAAACCGGGTGTGCGAATTTTTGGAACTGATTTTCCAACGTCCGATGGCACAGGCATTCGAGATTACATTCATGTCGAAGATCTGGCCTCAGCCCATCTAGCTGCTCTCACGTATCTCGAGGCGGAACAGCCGAGCCAGATTCTGAACTGTGGCTACGGTCAGGGATATAGCGTTCGGCAGGTGATCGATCGAGTGAAGGCAATTTCAGGCAGCAATTTCTCGGTAATTGAGACAGAGCGGCGTCCGGGCGATCCAGCGTGTGTCAAAGCGTGCGCAAATAAGATTCGTCAGATTTTGAAGTGGCAACCGCAGTTTGATGATTTAGATACGATCGTGCGCTCTGCCTTGCGATGGGAGCTGCAGCGCGACAATCAGCTTAGGAAGCATCCGCTCGTGGGCGCGATCGCAAAGCGTCTGCATCAGCCTCTGATATTAACCGCTCCCGATTCCCTTGCTGTTATGCCCGACACCGACGACGTGGAGTTAAGCTATTGGTCGTCCCCTTCGATCAATTACGAGCTAGCACAGTAGGGACAAGCAATTCCAGCTTGATAAAGTTCGGTGGTTTGCTCGGTGGGGGAAAGAGGATGTCCGCAGGCACGACACATGACATAAGAGCCGTCTTCGATGCCTTGAGTCACGGCAACGCGCTGATCGAAAACAAAACATTCTCCCTGCCAAAGGCTTTCTTCGGCTGGGACGGCTTCTAGATAGCTGAGAATACCGCCTTTCAGATGATAGACCTCTTCAAATCCCTGAGCCAGCATGAGCGCGGATGCTTTCTCACACCGAATGCCACCCGTGCAGAACATGGCAATCTTCGGGTGTTGCTGCGGATCGAGCTGACTTACGTACTCCGGAAATTGCCGAAACGAAGTGGTTTGAGGATTGTGCGAGCGCTTGAATGTGCCGACACTCACCTCAAAAGCATTCCGAACATCAATCACGGTTACATCCGGGTCGGAAAGTAGGGCGTTCCACTCCTGTGGCTTGACATAGGTTCCGGTTCCCTGACTGGGATCGATCTCTGGCATTCCGAGCGTGACAATTTCTTTTTTTAGCTTCACCTTCATCCGATCGAAGGTGGAAGACTGAGTGATTGATTCTTTGTGCTCTAGATCTGCTAAACGCGAATCGGTCTTTAGAACGGCAAGCAGGTTATGAACGGCAGTAGCATCGCCCGCGATCGTGCCGTTAATGCCTTCTTCTGCTAACAAAATGGTTCCTTTCAACCCCTGCTCCAAACAGTACGTTAGCAGAGGCTCTCGTTTTTCAGCGTAATCCGTGAGCCGCACGAATTTGTGGAAGGTGGCAACGAGTTGAGGCATGGAAAGCAGAGGTATGGAGAATCTAGTTTAACGTTTTGGAGGACGTTTAGCGATTGAACCCGCGTCAGTGCGATCGTTGCCTGCGCCACAGCACAACAGCACAAACCATCCCACACACCGCACCGATTAACAAACTCGCCGGAGCTACAAACACCAGTGACAGATCGGCTTGAGATCGCTTCGGAAAGCCGCCAATCCAAAGTAGAGCAACGGCTCCGATCAGAGCTCCAATCATTGAGCCAAATAGCACCCAACGAAAAGCGGAAACTCGGTTGTCACTGACGAAAGGAGAAACTCCAATCATTCCAACAACCAGCCCCGTGAGGGCTCCGAAACAGGCTCCAAATGTGATCGCGTTTTGGATCAAACTGTAACCGAGAATGAAATACGCTCCGGGTACTACGATCAGCGTTCCGAAAATTGTCCAGACGACTAGAGCGATCGTCACTAGAGCATATCGATTTGGCATAAAGACGTTGAACGTGGAGAACCACAATTATCTAATTCTTCTGAGCGTCAGCATATGCAGCATAAACGCCTTTGACGTTGTACCAGTTGAGAAAAATTCGAGCGACTTCTAATGCTAATTGCGGTTTGCCTTGTTGAATAAGCCACCGCAGTAGAGGAGCCATTGTTTGTTCGTTTAGCAATCCACCCAGCGTCAGCAATCCCCATAGCGTGCGATGAATCCACGTCATCTGGATCATCATTTTCACGTCCCATGTCGGATGCTTTTGGTAGAACAAAACTCCCATTCGACCGCGTTGAATTTCTTTATCGATCAAGCTTGGAATCTGATCTAACGAGAACGCTGGATGCCAGTGATATCCGGCTGCATCAGGGCATTTCACGAGTTTTAAGCCCAGTTTTTTGAGCCGAACGCCAAGTTCGAGATCTTCCCAGCCATAGAGTTGAAATTCGGTATCAAACAGTCCAGCTTCGATCAGCCAATGACGCGCGATCGCAACGTTTCCCGTGGCAAAATACGCCGCCGAAAAATCCGTCACTTTGTAAGGTTCTGATGTCGGACGCTCAAAATTACAGGTATTAATCACCCGCCCGTAGGTAAACAAGCGATCGCTCCCCAAGTCGTGTTGACCCTGAATCAGCGCTTCAGCGTGGGACTTGAGAAAAACATCTGTCACCACTAGGTCGCTATCAATAAAAATAATCGTGTCGCCGTTTGCTTCTTCAACACCCCGATTCCGAGCCGCAGACGGTCCTAAATGCGCTTGGCAAATCAACCGAACGTGAGGAAACGGATCCGATTTAAGCCAATCGACTGTGCCATCGGTCGAACCGTCATCTACGACCACGACTTCGTACGCCGAAAACAGCGGACTTGATACTTGGTCTTCTAGCGATCGCAAGCACTTTTCCAAAATCGGTTTGCGGTTATAGGTGGGAATGACAACACTGAAGTACACGGCTTTCCTCTCAAGCGCCATTGGTTTCATCTCGGTTTTAGCTCAATCAAGGTGTTTTAGCTCAATCAAGGTATAGTCCTCTCTAAAAGACGCCCAACGTCAAGCTCAGTTCCACTTTGGGTTTATCTTCGGGTTCATTGACAAATTTCAATCGCTTATCATTCCTACTAGGTTTAATTCTGTGCATCTCCTAACGGTTGCAATCAACAATTAGCTGCATAATTATAAGCTTGTTGTTCTAATGAAACCGAGGAAACGTCATGGGTCGAGCCAAGAAAGTTGTGCTGGCATATTCAGGTGGGGTAGATACCTCGGTCTGTATCCCCTACCTTAAAGAAGAATGGGGCGTCGAGGAAGTGATCACCTTAGCCGCGGATCTAGGTCAAGGAGATGAACTCGAACCGATTCGCGAAAAGGCACTCAAGTCGGGTGCGTCTCAATCGCTGGTCGCAGATGCAACGCAAAGCTTTGTCAAAGATTACGCGTTTCCTGCCATTCAAGCCAATGCACTTTATGAAAATCGCTATCCGCTCTCAACGGCGCTGGCTCGCCCATTAATTGCGAAGCTGCTCGTTGATGCCGCCAAAGAATATGGAGCGGATGCCGTAGCGCATGGCTGCACTGGAAAAGGGAACGATCAAGTCCGATTTGATGTGTCGATCGCGGCCCTCAACCCCGATCTCAAAGTTCTTGCGCCTGCTCGTGAATGGGGTATGAGCCGCGAAGAAACCATCGCGTATGGCGAGCGGTACGGCATTCCCTCCCCAGTCAAAAAATCGTCTCCGTACAGCATCGATCGCAACTTGTTGGGGCGCAGTATCGAAGCCGGACCGCTCGAAGACCCGATGACCGAACCGCTCGAAGAAGTTTACTTAATGACCAAAGCGATCGCTGATACCCCAAACGAACCGGAATATGTAGAGATTGGATTTGAGCGAGGCATCCCGATTAGTCTAGACGGGCAGCCCCTTAACCCTATTGATTTGCTGACGCAACTGAACGATCGTACCGGCAATCACGGCATCGGACGCATCGACATGATTGAAAATCGGCTCGTCGGCATCAAATCTCGTGAGATTTATGAAGCGCCTGCATTGCTGACGCTAATTCACGCCCACCGGGATTTAGAAAGCCTAGCCTTGACTTCTGATGTGATGCACTACAAGCGTGGAATCGAGGAAACCTACTCTCAAATTGTCTACAACGGCTTGTGGTACAGTCCCCTAAAAGAGGCGCTAGATGCGTTCATTTCCAAAACTCAAGAGCGAGTCACAGGATCAGTTCGGATTAAATTGTTCAAAGGGAATGCCATGATCGTCGGTCGGCGGTCGGCTCATTCTCTGTACACGCCAGACCTAGCAACCTACAGTTCAGACGACAAGTTCGACCACAAAGCAGCGGAAGGGTTCATCTACGTTTGGGGCTTGCCGACTCGCGTTTGGTCGCAGAATCTTGGCAACAAGTAGACGCTCTACCCTCAACAGATAAAACCAGATTTGATTTATCAGAGGCATCCCACACAGGGTATGCCTCTCTTTAGTTTTAGGTTAACAGACAAGAGTTTTAGGTTAACAGACAAGTTTTAGGTCAACAAACATCAGGACAGAAGCAACCAGCTCTTCTCTGCAACGGGATTCTATAGCGGCATAGCACACGCTTTTGATCACACTCCGCGCCTTGCAAAGTGCCTCCAAGCAGCATTCTTACATCTGGTGGTCTGTTACAAAATTCGCTGCGAATAGCCAAGTCTTGAGAACTTAGGAATTACTCGCTGTCGCCTGAAACCGGGGGGTCAGCGATCGTTTGTTTAGCTTTGCGAGACTCCAACCAAAGCGGCACCGCAATCCAGGCCACAACTAGAAGCAACGCCACTGCACCAAACTGAGAGGCCAAAGTGACTAGCTTCTCAAGCGGCACAAGCTGACCCGCAAAAAATGCCAGCGTCACCATCACCGATGCCCAAGAAATGGCTCCAGTCACGTTGTAGAGCGTGAACTTCCAGTAAGGCATCTCTGCAATTCCCGCTAGTGGACTAGCAAAAATTCTCAGCAATGCAATAAAGCGACCTAGAAAAACCGCTTTTCCTGCATTCTGAGTAAACTGATTCTTTAACTCTTGCAGTTGTGTTTCTTGAAAACGGAAAATGCTGCCTAGCCTCAGCAACAACGCCCATCCACCGAGCCGACCGATCCAGTAACCGAAATTGCCCCCGATCGCAGCTCCAAGCGCCGCATCTCCGAGAACAAGCCAATAATTTAAGCGATCGCTGCCTGCGAGAAAACCGCCCACGATCGTGACCGTTTCCCCCGGAATCGGCAACCCCAAATTTTCAAGTAAAATCCCGAAAAAAATAGCCCAGTAACCGTACTGCTGAGCGATTTCTTGGATGGCTTCTGGCGAGAGAAAGTCGAGTGACATTAGAGCAACCTTTACAAAGCTTCATCCTTCTCTCTGATCTTGACGTAGGTTTACTGATTGTGTCAATGCCGAAATTTCAGTGGGGCAATAGTGAGCCTTGCCAAGTTTTGCAAAATCACAGTTTCAGCAAAGTTATGCGAAGAATGAAGCGTGATGAAACCAGAGTTTGAAAGTTTGCCACGTAAAGTAGCGAATCAAGAAGTAGGGAATACTTAAAAAGGCGGGTTACAAATCCCAAATCCTTCTGCCTGTAACCTTCGTGCAACTTTTCATTAAAGACTTCATTAAAACTAGAAAGCAGTTAGAGGAGGCATAAAGTTTCCATAAACCTTTTGAAATCCTGCATACGCCAATGGAACTTAGTTCCTATAGTGGAGACGCCAACTTCAGTTTCAGTAAATCTACTGGAATCGAGCCTTCAGTACGTAACATTACTGTGCATCCGGCCTAAATTATCTTCTACACACACAAGTGTTACGTAGACATAAGCAACAGTAGCAGCTAATCGCCTGTCTTAGACGGGCACAATCAGAAATCTAGCAAAAATCTGGCATTGTGCAGGGTGTTTGATGGAGGGGTTGAGGAGTAATACATACGGGGACGACGTTATGGCTTTAGCTAACAACCGCGAAGAAATCTTGCTACAGCCTCGTGGTCGTCTAGATTCGCGAGGAGCAAAGTGGTTACAGCAGCAGCTAGAGTCTATCGCTCCAAGATGCTACAAACTCTGGATTATTGATTTGTCCAGCGTAGAGTTTATCGATAGCTCTGGGCTGATTGCCCTTGTATCAGGGCTAAAGGTGGCCACTGAGGCAGGTGCAAGGCTAATCTTATGCGGCTTGCATCCTTCAGCAAAATTAATCTTTGACATTACACAACTCGATCGAGTCTTCACCATTTTTGAGAACTATGATGCGTTGCTCCTGTCATTGCAAGTCTCTGAAGAGACTGGGTCCGCTCTAGAAGTGGCTTGCTCTCCTAGGGCTTGATCAAATCCTAGGGCTTGATCAAAGTAGAGACGTCTGTGGTAACACTTTGCAAAGCGTTACCACAGACGCTAACCTCTCTCATGACGGGCGTTGCCTCTAAGCAAGCTGAAACCCAAGCATCGACCTTTAGGCATTACCAAGGCTAGGGAGCGAAAGGTCACCTCGCGAGAAACTGGGTAAATCTAAGTCAGAGGCACGGCGATTCTTTACTGCTAAGCGGTAGCTCACGCTCTGTAGCTCCGCATGGAGTTGACGATTCTCGCGCTGAATCATCGCCACTTTCTCTTTTACCGGAGCCATCCGTTCCGCAAACTTTTGCCGATAAATCTTAGGCAGTTCCTGCACAACTTGCTCTAGCATTCTAGAGCGCTCCGTCAGTTCTTCGACCGATTGCTTGGACTGCTGAAGCTCCGTGTTTTGCTCTTCGATTCTCCCCTGATAAAACGTCACCTGCTCTTCAATCTCATGAAGCTGTTTGCGCAGGGCGCACATTTCAGCGAGATGTCGTTCTGAAGGTTCACTATGGCTAGGAGCCGCAGCAGCACTGGCATTAACGTTTCCTTTCACTAAGCGGAATAGTTCTTGCGACAGTTGTTGCACCAACTGATCGCGCATCTGCAATTCTTCTTGCAGACGCACCACTTCAGCCTGAAATTCTTGGGGACGGGGGATATCAGTCACGATAGAGGTACTCCGTTGTTGACTAAATTTTGCTGGCTAAATTTGCTATTTCGCTTGAGTCAGTTGAACATGCTCTTCCCATAGACGGGGAGAAGATGCTCGACGAATATCTCGCCAAATTGCAGTTGCAGCCAATGTACCATCTGCAACCGCAATTGAAACTTGATTTAGTCCTTCTTTGAGGTCACCAAGAGCAAAAATTCGAGGGTGAGATGTCCGACACATATCGTCTGTGACTAGATTGCCGCCTTTCCAATCTAGGTCAAGCCCTTGCAAGTACTGATTGTAAAAATGAGAACCCATTGAGATGAGCCCTGTCTCTAATTCTACGGTGGTTCCATCAGTCAGTTCTACGCCCGTCATATGATGATTCTCTCCGAGGAATCGACGTAGGGGAGTTTCGATGAGTGGATAACCGTGGGCTTTGAGCTTGTCTCGCATGTCTTGACCAACCTCGCACAGCCCTTGCGTAAACACTGTGATGTACGGCGTAAACCAGTTCAAGACGAAGGCAGTATTAATCGCCGCTTCAGAATTAACGAATAGCCCGCACTTTTGATCTGCCATGTCGTAGCCATCGCAAATCAGGCAAACATGGAGATTGTATCCGGCATAATCAAATACATTTTGCTGATCTTCTAACTGCGGCAGATGATCGATGATGCCACTAGCAGACACTAAATATTTAGAGCGAAAGACAGGATAGCAGTCGCCCGTTTTGCCAACTTTGACCTTGACCGCAAATGTGTCTCCTTCGTCTGTCACCTGTTCTACAAACCCTGGAAGGTAATCTCCACCCACGGACAGCACGTGAGATTGTCCTTGCTGTAATAGAGTTCTTCCGGAGGTTTCGGGAGGCAATCCTAGATAATTGCGAAGCTCTTGCATCCAGAACGATCGCCCACGTCCTTTTTCTATGACTAAAGTAGATAACCGATAGCGTTGTAGATAGATGGCGGCAGATAAACCTCCGGCACCTCCGCCCACGACGATCGCATCATAAACGTGGTCAAGCCGCTCTTCGAGATTTTTCTTGGAAAGCTTCATAGTAATTCGCTATGTGTAATTCGCAATTGATGGAGCTTACTCACAGGTTTTAGTGTGGTAGCCATGATTTAATTCTAATTTGATTATTTTGCGAGCAGGTTTGAGGAAATCTTAAACCTGGAGATTTCCTCAACTTTTGGCTCTACCGTTTTGAGACCGCTCGCTGTGCACAGTCATTAGGATTAAGAGAGATACTTTGCATCTGCTGTAAAGCGTCTCTCGTCTTTAGCTTGGCGCGGTACTAGTAGAGAAGTTTGTCAAACCTAGATTGATGGGTTTGGAAAGGGACACCGTAGGCGTCCCTACTTTGACAAAGCGCTCTTTGACGAAGCGCTCTTTGACGAAGCACTAGGTAGGTTTGGTGGACTGATACTCTACGTTTTCTGAGTGTTCCGCATACTGGTGCCACAGTTGAGCCAAACTATGAGCCTTGTCCCTCTTCTCCGATTGAATCTGATACATTCGGCGCGGACGCCCTCGCCCCTCAACTTTCTTCCAGTAGGAAGTAACCATTTCTTCCCGTTCTAAAAATTTAAGTGCCGCACATAATACTGTGTCCGACAGCCTGTATTTGGGATGTTGTGTTTCTAGCTGCTGAATCAATTCGGTTCCGTATGAATGTTGCTCACACAAGACTCTGAGGATGTAGCAGACTGCCAACTCTTGGTTGAGAAAGATCGGTTGTGGAGCCTGAAAAAACTGATAGATGTCTTGAATTCTCATCTTGCTCCTCCGAACGTTGGGGTCAGAGTAGTGACAGTAATGGAGCGGAGACAAGCAGAGCGATTGGTTTCTCTATCTGAGAGCAAATGACGAACCATAAAATGACGAACCATAAATGGTGGAAATACAATTAAGCACAGTAGTTTGCAGGTTAGATTCCCAACGAAGGCAGTTAGGAAAACCTTAAAACAGTTTTGGAACATTATATTGGGCGTGGTTTCCCCAAAGTTGTGCCTTGTGCTAGTTATGTTTGTGACTACGCGAGAATACTGACTAATTGGGTTTGAAGCAGCACAAAACCCGATTGGTGGCAAGCTTCCAAGGAGTGTCTGACTTCCACACATGAAAGCGCGATACTTCGGAAATTAGACAAGACTTTCAAGTTGCGCGGTTAGCGCTAAGGCGACTCCGAAGAAACCGCAGGGTGAATAAAGTAACGCAGTAATCGTTTGTGTGCCAGTGTTCATAGCCAATACTATTAATCAACGTAAGTACACTTAGTTTTATATAATTTTGTACTTCCTGTCATACACAAATTCAATCACAAAGTGTCATTTCGCGGTCGCTTCTTACTACTTCTTTAGGGTTTAGAGTTACGTCCAATCAGGATGCAGAAACTAAAGTCTGTTGCTTACTATAGAGGTTGCTAAGACAGAATTTCACTGCCGCGAATTTGATTGCATTTTAGACCAATAAGTTAGTAGTTGATATTTCAAAGAGCAAATTGGCGGATTTATTTACTCATTATTACTGATACTTTCATGCAAGTGAAATTAACTGGACTAGGGCTTGCGATCGCACAATAGCCTACTTGCGTTTTTGAAAGAATAATTACAGAAGCATAGTACAATCAAGATCGAGAGCAGGTTCACTGCTACCATTTCTTGAGTTGCATAATCATATAGAAACGGCAATGCGAACGACAACTAGCGGAGTTTCTTTCGATATTTGAATGCGGCAACCGATAGAAGAATACTGCATCCTGCAAACGATGCGATCGCGCCATCCGGTTCGGGTATAGGCTCCGGTGTTAGCAAATAGCCTTGCTCCTGCCCATTAACCAGTCCGGTTCCGATGATCTGTCCAGCATTATTAATCCGCGTTGCCGATGAAAGCGTCCATCCCGCCTCAATCGGCAGCTGAGTGTTGAGATCAACGAGGACACCATTTTCCCAAATCACCGCCCGTTGCTGTCCGTCAGATGTGTAGGAATAGCCCACGATTTGGCTACTGTTGTTGATACTATTGGCAACGCTTGCGAAGGGAAAAGGGCCACTGCTTCCCCCCAACGTTCCTAAATCTTGCCCGACCGTATTACGTTTAGGATCTGCCCAAAACATCGCTCGAAGCGGACTGCTGAGTGCCACGCCGATTGGACCGTAACCAACAACCTGTCCGCGATCGTTGATGCCCTTGGCTACGGTTTCTCGCGGAAAGCAATCCGTTGGGATTGGGCAATAAACGGTTCCGGTCAGAACGATCGCCTGTTGCTCCTCTTCAAAAATGCCAACACCTGGGCCACGACGACCTGAACCAAACCGCTGCCCCGCAATTTGACCTTGGTTATTAATGCCTGTAGCCGCCTCACCTCCATTGAATTCAAATTTACTACCATCAGGGTTTTGTCCCTGACTAAAGGAACCTGACGGAACCTGTACCCCATACAGAATTTGTCCGCGATCGTTAATGTCAATGGCAGTGGTTGTCGGACAGGCATAACCCACACAGGAAGCATTGAGGCTAATTTGAGAAACCGTTTTGCCATCAGTTAGAAAAACTCGATCTGAGCTGCGTGAGAAATCCAAAGGGGCATCGGTAGTGGGCTGACTAACGACCAGTCCGTCTCCTAAGATTTGCCCCGAATTGTTGATTGCTTTTGCGGCAAACGTCGTATTGGTGACGCCAAGCTGCGACTTTAAATCCGTTAGATTGCCGCTATTCCACACATACTGTCCTCCAACTACGTCGCCGCGATCGTTGAGATCGGCAGGCATAAACGGAATCTGTTGGACTGAGTAAAAGCTCGCCGCTGTAGCAGAGCCTGCGCCGAGCCATGCCAACAGATTTCCGGCTACGGTGACTAGGGCAAATCTCATCGACATAGCAACGCGTTAACTCTAAAGGATGCAGGTTTCAGCGTGTCAGCAAAGCTTAATTCCTGTCATCTCTCTGAAGACAAAATCCTGAGCGGCGTGGACTAGGACATTTGACATTTAGTTTAAGCCGTTACTCGCGAAACGGGGAGTGTGCTGACCGACAATTGGGTACGGGACTTGAGTACGGGAATCTGTTCAGAAATGGCTATCTCAACGACATTCCGCTTCGAGTAGAACTCGTTACACTAGAGAATGGTCGCCACATAACCTCTTCATCAACTATGGCAGATTTCAACATCCAAGCGCCGTTTGAACCGAAGGGCGATCAGCCAACCGCGATCGCAACACTCGCCAACTCCATTAACGCTGGGAATCGTTTTCAGACCCTCCTTGGTGCAACGGGAACCGGAAAAACGCATACGATCGCCAGGGTGATCGACAAGGTTGGTAAACCGACTCTGCTTTTAGCTCACAACAAAACGCTTGCTGCTCAGCTTTGTAACGAGTTGCGAGAATTCTTTCCTAATAACGCGGTCGAATATTTCATCAGTTACTACGACTACTATCAACCTGAAGCTTACGTTCCGGTCAGCGACACGTACATCGAAAAAACCGCATCGATCAACGATGAGATTGATATGCTGCGGCACTCCGCCACGCGATCGCTATTTGAGCGTAAAGATGTGATCGTCGTCGCCTCAATTAGCTGCATTTATGGCCTGGGAATTCCATCGGAATATTTGAATGCCTCGATTCCTCTGCGCGTAGGGGAAGAAATCAACCAGCGTCAGATCCTGCGCGATCTTGCCTCGGTGCAGTACACCCGCAATGATTTAGATTTAGGTCGCGGAAAGTTTCGCGTCAAGGGCGACGTATTAGAAATTGGACCTGCTTACGAAGATCGGATCATCCGCGTCGAATTTTTTGGCGATGAAATTGATGCCATTCGATATGTCGATCCGGTCACAGGCGCAACCTTGCAAAGCATGGAAGCCGTCAACGTCTATCCGGCTCGTCACTTTGTCACGCCAGAAGACCGGCTGCAATCGGCGTGCGATGAGATCGAATTAGAACTCAAACAACGCTTAGTCGAGCTAGAAACTAACGGAAAGCTACTCGAAGCCCAACGCTTAGAGCAACGCACTCGATACGATTTAGAAGTCTTGCGAGAAGTTGGGTTTTGCAATGGGGTTGAAAACTATTCTCGACACTTAGCCGGACGGGCAGCAGGAGAGTCGCCCGAATGCTTGATTGATTATTTTCCAAAAGATTGGCTGTTGGTGATTGACGAATCTCACGTCACAATCCCTCAGATTCGAGCGATGTATAACGGCGACCAAGCGCGAAAGAGCGTCTTGATCGAGCATGGCTTTCGCCTGCCGAGTGCTGCCGACAACCGTCCCCTCAAGGCAGAAGAATTTTGGGAAAAGGTGAACCAGTGCATATTCGTATCCGCGACTCCCGGAAACTGGGAGCTTGAAATCTCTGAAGATCACATTGCGGAGCAAGTGATTCGACCCACTGGCGTTCTCGATCCGGAAGTGTTTGTGCGCCCGACCAATGGGCAAGTCGATGATTTGTTGCACGAAATTCAAGAGCGCGTTGCAAAACACGAACGGACGCTGATCACGACGCTGACAAAGCGGATGGCAGAAGACTTAACAGAGTACTTTCAAGAGCGCGGCGTTCGCGTTCGCTACTTGCACTCGGAGATTACCTCCATCGAGCGAATCGAGATCCTACAGGATTTACGCGAAGGCATTTTTGATGTGTTGGTTGGTGTCAACTTGCTGAGAGAGGGACTGGATCTTCCCGAAGTCTCACTAGTCGCGATTTTAGACGCAGACAAAGAAGGATTTTTGCGGGCCGAACGATCGCTGATTCAAACGATCGGACGGGCAGCACGTCACGTCGAGGGCAAAGCGATTCTTTATGCTGATAACTATACGGACAGCATGGCGAAAGCGATCGAGGCAACGGAGCGCCGTCGTGAGATTCAGATGAAGTACAACGAAAAGCACGGCATTGTGCCAACACCCATTATCAAGAGATCTAGCAATGCGATCTTGTCGTTTCTAGACGTTTCTCGTCGATTAAATGCTCAAGAACTGGATCAAGTCTACGAACATGCCAACGACATTCCCCTTGAGAACATTCCGACTCTGATCACTCAGCTAGAGGCCCAGATGAAGGACGCCGCCAAAAAGATGGAGTTTGAGGACGCCGCTAAATACCGCGACAAAATCAAACACTTGCGCGATAAGCTGCTGGGGCATTAATACTTTCTACTCGCCAGCGTCTCTTTGCAGCATCGTTCCATCGCTTAGGGCACACTATGGCTGTTCAAGGGGCGATGGAGTATTAATTATGTTGGGTTTACCTGTGCGCATGGGGATCGGTCTCAGTTCTGTAGTGTTGGCTCTTGGTATTTCTTCTGTGACCCGCGCCCAAACGCTGCCTTATACTCCCATCGCTCCGCCGCCAATACCGACTACTTCTACCCAGGACAACAACGCTACCGAAGAATTTCGGGTCAGCGCCTCGCAGCGTGACTTTAAAGGAAACCTTTGGATTGCAACACCTTTTGGGGTTGCAAAACTTGACCCCAACACAGGTCGAGTGTTGGCAAGAGTGCCGCTCCCGAATCTTGCGATCGCCGCGATCGCGCAAGATCGTGTCGGGCGAATTTGGGTCGGAACTTACGAAGGCATTTGGCGCATCGATCCACGTACCAATCAGGTGACGGCTCAAACCATCACGCTTCCCTCTAACCGAGTATTATCGATGCTCGTCGATCAACGGGGCTATCTCTGGGTGGGAACCGACCAAGGCTTGGTCTTAGTCAGCCCAGACAAAGGACTTGTGATGACGACTTTGAAAGAACTACCCGGGGTCAGTGCCAATGCACTCAGCCTAGATTCTGAAGGTCAACTTTGGGTTGGTACATTAGAAGGACTTGTCCAAGTCGATACGGCCAGCGCTCAAGTCCTGCATGCAATGAGTGGAATCTCAGGCGGCTCTGTTCAGACCCTGGCGTTAGATTCTAAGGGTTCGCTATGGGCAGGCACTCCCAGTGGTTTAGTGGAAATTAATCCTCTAGACGGGAAAATTGTGCGATCGCTCACTCAATTGAGAGGACGAAATGTTCTATCCCTCGGAACCGATCAAGTGGGCAGCGTTTGGGCTGGAACGAGCCAAGGATTATTTCGGGTCAATCCTGGCAATGGTGCGATCGTCGGTCAGGTTCCAAACTTACCATCAAGCCGAGTACTGACCCTATCTCCTGACACAGGCAACAAACTTTGGGTCGGCACAACCGAAGGACTGGCGTGGGTCAGTATGACGACCTACCAAACCAAGCCTCACATCATGTTCAGCCATCGTTCCCCCTAACGAGCAGAGTAAAATAGAACTAATCTACCCGTAATTTGAGCAACTCCAAATTACGACTTACGCTATGCTTACTCCGCAGCAACTCATTCAGTGGAAGCAGCAAGGACGGGCGATCGCAGTCCTTACCGCTTGGGACTATGCCATTGCCCAGATTTTGGATCAAGCAGGCGTCGATGTGATCTTGGTCGGCGATTCGTTAGCAATGGTGGCCTTAGGACATGAAACAACACTGCCGCTCACACTAGAGGAAACACTGCATCACGCAAAAGCAGTTTGTCGCGGGGTCAAGCAGGCATTAGTGGTTGTCGATTTGCCATTCATGAGTTATCAAGAAAGTCCGCAGCAGGCAATTCGATCGGCAGGGCGTGTGCTGAAAGAAACTGGCGCAGGCGGCGTCAAGCTCGAAGGCGGTCATCCTGCGATGGCAGAAACCGTTGCTAAACTTGTTCACATTGGCATTCCGGTCATGGGACATGTTGGGTTAACGCCTCAGTCTGTCCGGCAAACAGGCTTTCGTCAGCAAGGAAAATCTAGTGAAGACCGTGAGCGGATTGTGGCAGAAGCGATCGCGCTCGAGCAAGCAGGCGCATTCTCGATTGTGTTAGAACACATTCCATCGGATCTAGCCAAAACAATTAGCGAGAAATTGGTGATTCCCACAATTGGGATCGGAGCGGGAAACCAATGCGATGGTCAAGTCCTTGTCACATCGGATGTGTTGGGGCTGGGCACATGGAAGCCAAAGTTTGCAAAGTCCTATCTCAATTTATATGAATTGATTACGACAGCGACGCAGGAGTATTGTGGCGAGGTGCGATCGCATCAATTCCCAGAAGCCTAATCACCATTGCACCACTTAAAAAATATGGGTTGGAGTTAGAAAACGTCTGGGTAAGTCTAAAAAAACCTGGAGGTTACCCCCCAGGCGTGCAGCAATATTTATGAGAGATTTACTTGACCATGCCTAAAAGCTCAGCATTTGCAGCAGGCAGCTTTGGCGCGATCGAAAACTGAGGCAAATCTTGATACGCTTGGCTAGCAATTACTGGAACTGCATTGCGCGCATGACTTGCAATCGCAACTGTTTTCACGTCATAAGTTTGAGTCGCCAGCTTTGGATATAAGCCGATCCCAATGATTGGCAGTAGCAGGCAAGCCGCAATGAAAAACTCTCTTGGCTTCGCATCTAACACAATGTTCTGCACAATCGCTTTGCCTTCTTTGCCGTAGAACATTTCGCGCAGCATCGAAAGCAGGTAAATCGGCGTAATGATCAGACCCACCGCTGCTAGTAGAACCACAACTCCCTTAAAGGCAGAAGTGTAAGCATCGCTCGTGGTGAAGCCTAAGAAAATTGCCAATTCCCCGACAAAGCCGCTCATTCCAGGCAACGCCAAGGATGCCATTGAACACATGGTAAATAGAGCAAAGGTTGTCGGCATCTTCTTCGCCAATCCGCCCATGTCATCCATGTTGAGGGTGTGGGTGCGATCGTAGACAATTCCAGCCAAGAAGAACAACGCGGGTGCAATCAATCCGTGGGAGAGCATTTGTAGCACTGCCCCATTCATACCCAATTCAGTAAATGAGGCAATTCCCAACAGCACAAAGCCCATGTGAGAGATCGACGAATACGCCATCCGACGCTTCAGATTTCGCTGAGCAAAAGACGCCAATGCTCCGTAAATAATATTGACAATACCGAGAATCGCCAGAATTGGGGCGAAGTAAACATGAGCATGAGGCAACATTTCCACATTCATGCGAATGAGGGCATAGCCACCCATCTTTAGCAATACTCCAGCCAGAATCATCGAAACCGGAGCCGATGCTTCACCATGAGCATCCGGTAACCATGTGTGAAGCGGGAAGATAGGTAACTTGACGCCATAGGCAATCAACAGTCCAGCATAAACACACAGCTCAAACGGCAAGGAGTATTCCTTCAAGCCCAACTCATGCAGGTTAAAGGTAACCACATCGCCCGAAAATGCCATTGCTAAAGCAGCGACCAGAATGAAGATAGAACCAACTGCCGTATAAAGAATAAATTTAGTACCTGCGTAGAGCCGCTTCGGGCCACCCCAAATCGAAATCAGGATGTAGACCGGAACCAGTTCAACTTCCCACATGAGAAAGAACTGAATCATATCTTGAGCGCAGAAAACGCCAATCTGAGCGGAATACATCACTAGCATCAGAAAATAAAAAAGCCTGGGCTTTTCTTTCACCTGCCAGGCTGCCAGCATCGATAAAGTTGTAACTAATCCCGCTAAAACAACCAGCGGCATCGAGATTCCATCCACCGCAACCGACCAATTAATACCAACTTGTGGCACCCAAGCATAGCTCTCAGCCAATTGGAAGTCAGGATTTTGAAAGTCGTAGTGGCTCCAAACCGCGTAGACCAAGAGCGCAAAATCAAGCAGTCCAACGCCCAAAGCGTACCAGCGTACTGTTTTGCCTTGTTTGTCTGGCAGGATCGGGATTAAGAGAGAGGCTACCAGGGGCAGCAGGATTAGGGTCGTTAGCCAAGGAAAAGAGGTACTCACCATGAGAACTGAAACCAGGTTTGTAGGGATGTAGAGAGGTCGGTTCGATGTGAAGCACACCTAATCAATCCGCAGAGAGGCTCGTGTATCGGGTGAAGCAAGAGGCTGTAGTGTGCCAAATCTTTAGATCGATAGTGAGCTAGGCAGGATTCGCGGGTGAATCGAAGTGTCTCAAGGCGAGGCGGTGACTATCCACAAATCCCGCAATTCAATAAACCAAAAGGCTTTATTGAGCGGATCGAGAAAGGAGGAGGTTAACCCAATGAGGATTAATACCTACTGACCCATCTTACTCTAGTTTGATGAAGTTTATTAAACTTTAAAAACAGAGTGTGACGGTTTTTTGATTGAAAGTTTGCGTTTAAGAAGGCGCGATCGCTGAATTTGCCGATCCAGTAAGCTATGAAACTAATCCCTCTCGGCTGAAAGCGTCTACTTTCACGCTGCTTAACAATCGTTCACATTATAGGCGTGTGTTTTTGAATCGCGTAAAAACTTAATATTTGGCTAAATCCTTGATAGGCAAACCGTTCCGTCTATAAGATTAGGCATAGAAAAAGAGAGGCAAGCACTTGCCTCTCTTTTTTAGTTGAAACAGAACTTTACTTAAGGTTCTTGCGAAAAGTTCTAATGATACCTAAATTCATCAGCTGCCAAAAATTGGCACTCTTATCGCCCTAGCTGAAACTTCCTCAGACTAGCTGTTTTTCACCAACACTCCAATCTCACGCTGAATTGGCACAACATCTAGCACATCTAATCCTGCGCAATATTTCAAATCGTCATGGCAGTCGAGTTTAAGCAAGCGCTTACCGTGACTGGCATAGTGCAAGAGTTCCAATAAATTCTCTTTCCACTGCTGATAGAGAGTCACTGCGCCCACGACTTCATCGTTGCCCGTGATCTCCTCTAGTGAGCAATCAAGCCTTTCAGCTAGAGTATGCGCGATCGCACCTGCACAGACTGTATCTTCTAACGCAAACGAGCCTTCCCATCCTGCGTTCACAATCCATACGGTATCCGGTTGCTGCTTGAGCAAATATTCAACGATCGCCTTGCGGTTAATCAACGCTGCCGCTAAAACGGTTGGCGATGCCTGAATCTTCTGAAGCGCTCGCGTTCCATTCGTTGTGCTAATGAAAAGACGCTTTTCATTCATTAACTGAGGCGTGCAGTCAAGCGGAGAATTTCCTAAATCGCAGCCTACCACCTTGCTGCCACCGCGCTCGCCTGCCCGTAACCGTTTCTCTGGCATCCAGCTTTCGCTTTCATGCATCAGCTTGTCCAGATCGCTAAAGACTTGAACCGCTTCGGCTCCTACCGCTAATGCCGTTGCGATCGTGCTTGTTGCTCTCAACACATCGATTGCGATCGCGCAATCAGCATAATTTTGGTCAGGAGTGAGTTCAGGAGTATGAAAAACGCAAAGTTTCATAGTGTCAAAAAGACTGCGGAGCAAAGGTATACGGATTAAGCAGTGATGTAGAAGCCGGAAATTGTCACAGTTTCAGAATACTGGATACTTCGCGGATCAACGCAACTATTCTTAATCCATAACAATAGAGTAAAAGCAATGCTTGTAACACTCAGAATTGGTTTTTCCTCAAGTTTGATTCCTAATACTCGAAAGGGTAGGCAACCGCCTACCCTTGTACTCTTTAAACCATCAACTTAAAGCATCAACGCGCTTTTGCAAGTTTCTGTGAGGCAAACTGCGCTTATTCTTCTAGCTCATCATCGTCGATATCATGCTCATCGACTATGCCAACCGTGTTCGCCGAAACCTCTGCGCCCATTTCTAGCTTCTCGCGCACCAGTTTCTCAACTTCCACGGCAAACTCAGGCTTTTCTTCCATGTACTTAATGGCATTGTCGCGACCTTGGCTAATATTGTCGCCGTTGTAGCTATACCAAGCCCCCTTGCGAACCACAACGCCCGTTTCTTCTGCCATGTCAATCAGGCAGCCCAAGGTCGAGATACCCTTACCAAAGATGATGTCAAACTCCGCAATACGGAATGGCGGCGCGACTTTATTCTTCGCGACTTTCACCTTGGCGCGAGTGCCATACTCTTCGTTGCCCTTCTTCAGCGTTTGAATCCGGCGAATGTCGAGTCGCACCGAGGCGTAATACTTCAGCGCTTGTCCACCCGTGGTCGTCTCAGGGCTACCATAAGTAACGCCAATCTTCTGACGCAACTGGTTGATAAATACCACCGTACAGCCAGACTTACCAATGTTTCCGGTAATCTTGCGCAAGGCTTGGCTCATCAGACGCGCTTGCAGACCCATGTGAGAATCGCCCATCTCACCTTCAATCTCAGCGCGAGGAACGAGAGCGGCTACCGAGTCGATGACCACGATGTCTACCGCCGTCGATCGCACCAACTGATCAACGATTTCTAACGCAGCTTCTCCAGTATCCGGCTGAGACACTAACAGATTATCAATGTCTACCCCTAAGTTAGCGGCATACGCCGGGTCAAGGGCATGTTCTGCATCGACATACGCGGCTACGCCACCAGCTTTCTGAACTTCTGCCACGGCATGAAGCGCGATCGTCGTTTTACCCGAACTTTCAGGACCGTAAACCTCAATCACTCGACCTTTGGGCAAGCCACCACCAAGTGCTAGATCCAGCGTCAGTGCGCCACTCGAGATCGTTTCCACCTTCATTCGGGTGGCATCGCCCAAGCGCATAATGCTGCCTTTACCGAAGTTGCGCTCAATTTGAGTCAGCACCATGGTTAGTGCTTTTTGCTTATCAGAACTCTCTGTTTTTGTTGCCATTAGCGCCTCAGAAAATGAAAGTATGGGGTGGGGGAAAGAATGGTCGAGGTTAGGTATGACTAATATCTAACAACTAAGATGAAGGACGAACAACTCATTCTCAATCTTATGTAGCATGGAAGCAGCTATTCTACGATTTGCTCAGTAAAGTTGCTCGGTAAGGTGTAAATCTGCTCTTCTTCCAGGGTACACACGATGACCTCTAATTTGCCGTCTTTACTGGTGCCAGATACCGCCCTTTCTGTGGCGGGTCTCACGGCATACATCCAACTCCTGCTCGAGGAAGATGATCAGCTGCGCCAAGTTTGGATCACGGGAGAAGTATCGAGCGCAACGCAATACAAGAGTGGCTTGTTTTTCACGCTGCAAGACCCGGATGCTAAAGCCGCAATTAGTTGTGTGATCTGGAACAGTCAGTTGCATAAGTTAGCGACGTTACCGGTTCAGGGAGAGCAGTTTATTTTGCTGGGTCGGGTGCATGTACAACCCCATCGTGGTACTTACCAATTGATTGTGTGGCAAGCCCTGCCCGCAGGAGAAGGGTTAAGAGCATTGCGCTACCGCCAACTGCGGGATCGCTTAGAGGCAGAAGGACTGTTCGACCCAGAGCGAAAGCGTCCTCTACCGCTTCATCCGCAAACTGTAGCCGTTGTCACCTCACCCCAAGCTGCAGCTTGGGGTGATATCCAACGCACTCTAAAGCGCCGCTATCCAGGATTGCGTGTCCTGTTCTCTCCGGCACTTGTCCAAGGAGATCAGGCTCCTGCGTCTATTGTGGCTGCGATCGCTCGAGTCGAACGCGATAATAGAGCAGATGTACTAATTCTATCACGCGGTGGCGGTGCGAGCGAGGATATGGCCTGTTTTGATCATGAAATTGTGGTACGAGCGGTGGCAAACTGCCCCATTCCGGTGATTGCGGGGATTGGGCATCAGCGTGACGAGTCGTTGGCGGATTTAGCAGCGGATGTTCATGTCCACACGCCCACTGCTGCTGCTGAACTCGCGGTTCCTTGTCTTGCAGATTTGCGGGTTGAGCATGGGGAGCGGCTAAACGCGTTAAACCAGGCTGTGAACAGATATCTGAGCAGTGAGCGCGATCGCGTGCAGACAATGCGCGATCGCTTCGGTCGATTAAAGCTCGATCGGCTGCTTAAACAAGAGTATCAAGTCGTGTCCTGGCTACAGCAACGGCTGATTCAATCTACTCAACGTCGCTTTCAATCCGCGCAGCAACATCATCAGATGCTGCAAGAAAAATTGACGACTCTTGATCCTCAAGCCGTCTTGCAGCGAGGCTATGCGGTTGTAAGGCAGGGGAACGGCGGAATTGTCCGATCAATCAATGATGTAAATCAGAACGAAAATTTAACCATTCAACTTGGTCAAGGGCACATTAAGGTTACAGTCACGGATGTATCAGGTGCTTCACCCAAGTTCTCTAAATAGGGACTAACAAAGAAGAGAACGCCCACTTCGCTTGTTTTTGGGGTAACGTATGGCTAAGTCCCAAAACTGCTGCTAAGGTAACTCGCTTGCCATCTTCACCTGATTACGAGCATTGGAATTACGAAAGAACGGTTGCTAGAGTTGAAGAAATTTTGACAAGAATTGAATCTGGCGAACTAGACCTTGCGGCTGTTTTTGAAGAGTTTTCTGCGGCAGTTGAATACTTACGCCAATGCGAATCTTTTCTAGCAGAACGGCAGAAGCAAGTCGATTTGCTAATTGAGACGTTGACCGACGAAGCTGAGTTTTAGTAACCAGATTAATTGCCTAAATATTACAGACTTCTTCTGTAATGGCCTCGATTGTTAACTTCAAGTCGGGTAAGTAATTTTCAATAATGTTCCATACCACCTCGAGGTCAATATCTAGATACTGATGTGTTAGTAGATTTCAGAAATCAGCAATTCGCCTCCAGTTGAGTTCAGGGTGTGCTGCTTTCCACTCATTAGGTAGGCGCTGAGTTGATTTGCACAATGTTTGCAAATTTCTAATAACGGCATCTTGGGTCTTCAAATTCTTTAGGAATCCAGCTTTTCCTTCTATTAAGTAGCTTTCAATTCTTACAATGCAATCGCGAATGTAGATCAGATAAACTCGCTTATCTTTCATAATGGTTTCGCCTCTTCCAAGACACGATCGCGGATAAAGTAATGCACCGCTCTTGCAGTTACAACATCAACTTTTCGACCTAATAAATCCTCAAGCTCGTGAATTAAGCCTGTCGGAAACCAAGGACTTAGTTTTTCGCCCAAATCAATTAAGAAATCAACATCACTCTCTGACGTTGCCTCTCCACTAACTACAGAGCCAAACACTCGAACATTTCTGGCACCATGTTTTGCCGCGATCGCTAATATTTCATCCCGCTTCTCTTGCAGATCCTGAAAGTCCATTACGCAATGCTGCCTCGCTTACGAGTTTCTTTATAAGACGTTCCTACATTTTTGAGTCCAGCTCGAATCATTTGTTGTTCTAGCAGTGCGAAGAATCGAGCACGATCGCCGCCTCTTACCACCGCTTGATTATGCGCTTCTGCCAAGGCTACCGGATAGCCATAACCCTTTTGAACTTGGGCTAACACAAGACTTAATGCTGAATCTAACATCTCGCGATCGCCCGCCACCCAGCCCGGAACCTCGACCCGCGCAATCTCGCTACCCACATGCACATAGCAGAAATGAATCGCATGATCTCCGTAAAACTCTTGAATTCGTGCCGAACTTTTCCATAAGGGACTGCGCTGTCCAGGCTGTAACAGTCTTCCCCACAACGCTGTGTCTTTTAAGGGATCAAGCACTTGGCATGGGGCACGGTTAGAAGACGCTTCGCGACCTGTTTGTCCGGCACAATGAGAGGCGCAATCAGGGGCAAGATAGGCGCAACTCTGAAGCCGCAGGAAATTTAACGCTTCACCACTGCGAGACGCACTAATGTATCCAACTAGCGGAACGTCTAGCGATCGCAGCTTATCCCATGCCTCCAAAATCGGCGTCAGGATCTGATCCCGCGCTTCAGTAGGCAATGGTTCTAGAAACCAGTACAGTAGTGAGCCATCGACGAGCGCGATCGCAGGCGCTAAGCGATCGCGGTCTTCTTCGACTAACGCTTCCGCCAATTCTGCCAGCACACACGCTTCTTGAGTTGTACGCTTGTATCCCATCCATTCTTCAGTCCTGATGCCCCACTGCCGCGACGCATAGAGATCTTCAGAACGATAAAACGCTTCGGGCAAGCTATCCAATAGAGGAAATTTGCTTTGACCGTAATGTAGAACAATGCGCCCAATGTTGATTAGATAGCAGTATGCAATTTCGTGATGACTTGGCGCAATCTGAGAACCATCCGTAGCAATGACTGTGTGAGCCGATGGAGCTAAGTCAACATCGATCCGGCTATTTAGCGATTCAATCGGTTCGGCAGCGGTGAATATGAAGCGATCGCGCCACGTTTTTTGCATCTCTACTAGTTCAGATTGCCGCTCAGAAGCTTGTGCCATCAGCAGTTCGGCTCGTTCAATTCGTTGACGAGTTGCCGTTGCCTCCACCGTTAAGTGCTGGCTAATGCCTTGCATTTGCTGAGCTAGTTTGGTGAGATCCAGCATTCGCTTACTACCAGTTCCTTTGCACTAGTAGCATAGCGCTTTGCTATTTGTTTAGGAACTAATTACAGCAGGATCATCGCCATACAGAAAAATCCTGACAAAACTGATCCAGCGAAAGGAGATGAATTCGATTATCTTTGAATGCTGCTTGTCGTTCTTCAGGAGTGTTATACCCCCAATTCGCAAGAAAAAGCTCTACCGTTTCTAGCTGAGGTTGATGTTGCACAACTTGCAATGTTTTTAATCGATCTTCAATAAACCAAATCACCGAGTCATCGCCATATTTCTCTTGCAACTCTTGCAAAATTTGATACTTCGAGCGTTTTGCCTCTTTACCGTAAATTTGAGAATCTGAAAAATTTAATCCTTGCTGTTGCAGTAGCTGTTGGATAAAACGCCCTTCTTTAGTGCTAATAATGACAGAGTTTGTTGAACGAGCAATGGCTTTTTGAAGTCGCTGAAGTACACCTGGATAAAATCGATGTTCTGCCAACCAGCTATCTAAATCAGATGCGATCCACTGATCTCGAATGGTATCTACAATAGCGCTGACTTCCAAAGGTTTCAATTCATGCTCGGCGATGATTTCCGATGCGATCGCGGCCCATCGCTCTAAGATCTCATCTTCATTCGTTTTCAATATCAATGCCCGCAGCAAAACTGGCATTTCCCAACCACTTTCGACGACAGGGCGCAATCGGTAAAAGCTTTCATCAAGACCTTGTGGTGGAGCCGTCTGATCGAGTTGCCAAATCTGGCAGTATGCTCTCCACGCCGTTTGAAAATACTCTTTCAACCCATCACAAATCACACCATCAAAGTCGAGTGCTAAAAGAGTAGGATTGCTTGCCCGCATAATTTCTCAGAAATCGTTGTCCTCTCACCCTACCGCATTCCCAATCCTTCAATTGGATAATCAATTCTTAAAGGCTTTCTCTAGATTAAGTACTAGAGGAGCGATCCGAAGAATCGCTCCTCTAATTCACTCTTCCAAATTTGGCTCTTCTGGCTCACGGCTACGACTACCCGCCAGAGCCGCCGCCATCGCATCTACGACTCGCGACACCTGGACGACCTCTAGCCCAACGTCTTTATAGCTCGATCCCTTCGGAACAATTGCCCGCGTGAAGCCAAGTTTAGACGCTTCTTTGAGCCGGAGTTCCATCTGAGAAACGGGGCGAACTTGTCCGCCTAGCCCCACTTCACCAATCACAACCGTATGGGGATCGATGATGCGATCGCGGAAACTTGCCGCTACTGCCACCGCCACTCCCAAATCTGCTGCGGGTTCTCCCACGTTTAAACCGCCGGACGACGCAACATAGGCATCAAGTTTAGACAACGGAATGCCAACCCGCTTCTCCAGCACCGCGAGAATTTGTAGCAGACGGTTGTACTCAATTCCAGTTGTTGAGCGGCGGGGTGAACTATAGCTTGTCGCACTGACAAGCGCTTGCAGTTCGACGACGATCGGGCGGGTTCCTTCACATGCCACAATGGTGGCGGTTCCCGAAGACCCTTCTTCCCGGTTGCCTAAAAACAGTTCCGATGGATTGGTGACTTCTTCTAAGCCCTGATCCACCATCTCGAAAACGCCGATCTCGTGCGTCGCCCCAAACCGATTCTTCACCGATCGCAGCAACCGATGGCTGGCGAAACGATCGCCTTCAAAATACAGAACTGTATCAACGAGGTGTTCGAGGACTTTCGGACCTGCGATCGCGCCTTCTTTGGTCACGTGTCCCACAATAAACAGCGTAATGTTCTGCTGCTTTGCCACTCGCATCAAAATGGACGTACATTCCCGAACCTGTGACACCGATCCCGGCGCTGACGTTAGCGCACTATAGTAAAGCGCTTGAATACTGTCGATAATGGCAACTCTCGGTTTTAGCGACTCCAGTTCTTCCAGAATCGTATCCAAATCAATTTCCGGCAGAAGGTAAAGATTGGATGGGTCTGCTTCTTGGTCTCCCTTATCTCCCTTAATTCCCAGCCGTTGCGCCCTCAGCTTCACCTGCTGCCCCGATTCTTCTGCACAAACATAAAGCGTGGGATATCGCGTAGACAACTGATTTGCGGTTTGCAGCAACAGCGTCGATTTGCCAATTCCAGGGTCGCCGCCAATCAGCACTAGCGACCCTGGAACAATTCCACCCCCTAACACGCGATCGAGTTCGGTATAGCCCGACGCCAACCGAGCTTCAGTGTGATCCGAAATTTCCGTAAGTTTTAAGGCAGAAACGGCGTGAGCAGGGCTATTCTTAGTCGAAGTACGCCCGTTGCCACCATTGACGCTGCGAACACGAGTTGCCGTAGCAGTCTGCGCGGCAGGGCGAGCAACCTGTTCTTCTAGCGAATTCCACGTTCCACAGGAGGGACATCGACCAAAATATTGAGACGATTCCGCTCCGCATTCATTACAAACAAAGGTCGATCGTACTTTTGGCATTTGCAAAAATTAATATTAGGTTGCTCTGCAAATCAGGTAAACATTAAGAAACTCTGAAGCTCAGCCAGAATAAGGTTTTTACGCCCTCAAAATGAAGAAACGAGTTACTATCTTTAATGATAAAGTACAAAAATTAAGGTTTATAGATTTGACTTCAAGGAGCGTTGCAAAACTTGGAAACTCATAAAGAAAAGATCTTGGTGGTCGATGACGAGGCAAGTATTCGCCGCATTCTCGAAACTCGCCTTTCTATGATTGGATACGATGTCGTAACGGCAGCAGATGGTGAGGAAGCCCTTGATACGTTTCGTAATGCCGATCCCGATCTAGTCGTTCTCGATGTGATGATGCCAAAGCTCGATGGCTATGGCGTTTGTCAAGAACTCCGCAAAGAGTCGGATGTGCCGATCATTATGCTGACGGCATTGGGAGATGTTGCCGATCGCATCACGGGGCTAGAACTTGGCGCAGATGATTACGTGGTCAAACCGTTTTCTCCAAAAGAACTCGAAGCGCGAATCCGCTCGGTTTTGCGCCGGGTGGATAAGACAGGGGTTACGGGTATTCCTAGCTCTGGTGTGATTCACATCAACAGCATTCGGATTGATACCAACAAGCGCCAAGTCTACAAAGGGGATGAACGAATTCGTCTGACAGGTATGGAATTCAGCTTGCTAGAACTCCTCGTCAGCCGGTCTGGAGAACCCTTCTCTCGGTCAGAGATTCTGCAAGAGGTTTGGGGTTACACCCCTGAGCGACACGTCGATACTCGTGTAGTAGACGTTCACATTTCTCGTTTGCGTGCCAAGCTTGAAGATGATCCTAGCAACCCAGAACTAATTTTGACAGCTAGAGGAACGGGTTATCTATTCCAAAGAATTTTGGAGCCTGGGGAGATCGAATAAGGTTGCTGCCAGCTTTGGCGCTCCATGCTTGACTTGAAATCTATAGCTGTTCAGAGCTTGTAACCGTAATTTGTCTAGGCAAGTAATCGGTTCCAAGCTTTTTTGCACAGAAGCCTATCGAGATGGTTTGGTTAGGCTGCACATTGCGCCCCCACGCTGGAGGCGCGACCGTGTAGTGTGAATTTTGTTTCTCATACCAAATTGCACTGACCAAATTACACTGAGAAGATGGCAGACAACGTTGAAGAACTTGCAAAAAGTGCTGCCGATTGTAAATTACTTGCTCAAACGCGATGGCCAACGAGGCGATCCGAGCGATCGCGATTAGCAACGATGAGATTAGACCTGATAAAACAGAAGAAAGGGTAGTGACTGCACTACCCTTTTTAAGATTGAATTACTTTTTTTCAGCACTCTCAATGTCGATTGCATAACGAGCGATCGCTAGGGTAATTCGTGCCTTCTCGGTTTCAGAAAGGTCTTCCCACGCCGCCGAACGCATATTGTTTGCTGGATCCTCGCCTCGCATTGAGTAAGCAAAAGGACGCGCCAGAACTTGCAAATCATCTTCTGCCCACCCAGGCAGCACGTCCTGCACACACTGCACTAACTGATCGGCGAGCGCGATGGAGGTCTGCGCCACTTGCTGAGCTTGCTGTGCGATGGCATTTAATAAATCCTGAGGAACATTGGCAAACTTGTGTGATAGCGAAGTTTGCAGAGTTGTTACCGAGAACAACTGATCGATATGGTTGAACAGAGACTGCGATCGCTCGGCGACGTCTTGATCCGATAGCTCCAAAGTAAGCGCTTGCTCTAAATCATTGAAGAATGATTCTGACGCTGGATCGGCAGGATTCCAGGGATAAGGAAGTTTGCTCTTTGGCTGATCTAGTACCTCAAACTCATCTCCGTTCCACGTCACGCCTTCTGCTTTGAGCAGCGCATCGAGAAGATCTTGCTCCACATTAATTGAGCGATTAGAACGACTTGCTTCCTTACTCATAGCTGATGAATCCCGCGTCCACGAATTAAATTAGGTTTGCTTTCTAGAGCTACAGACTGCCCAACCTCGATTCCGTAACTGATCCTACAATTTCCGTTAAATCACGCAATGATGGGACAGTTTCTGCAACGTCCTCCTCTCAGATCGCCTCTGACAGCATAACTGAAAATTCTAAGACAGAATTCTGAGAACCCCCGAATTTTAGTTGCGCTCCGGGCTGCAACGACACCTCCTGATGGTGGACTTTCTGCCAGTCGCCGGCAACCGTGACCCACGTTCCGTACCGAGAAAAATCTCGCAGAAAATAGGTAGGTTGATGAGCGCCTTCTGCCACGCTGCGATAGAAAATTTCTGCATGTTTGCGCGAGACGCCTGGTTCGCTTGAAAGAACAACGTCGTTTTCAGCACTCATGCCGACTCGCATCAAGCCACCTCGAATCTGCCATACTCTGGAAGTTTCCAGCGATCGCAGGGCGGCGATCGGCGTGGGTTGCCCAAGCTGACTAGGAGTGCGCGGAATTTGAGTTAAGCTTTCATCCGATGGCTTGATCAATTCCCCGTCAAACTCAGGGTGCATGTAGAGGACAGGCAATGTCCAGGCTTGATGATTAAACCGAAACAAGGTCAGTAAATGTTGCCGCGCCACGGCGACTGCTTGATCGATCGGCATTCGCTGAGCCAAGGCTTGAGCGAGAACTTCGATAAAGCTCAACGCTTCTTCATCCGTAATCGAATCGCGCATCGCTAAAACAGCCGGAACCCCGTGATGCAGCAACACTTCTGCCAAACTACTCCGAGGAATCACCTGATAGCCTTGCTGATCGGGTTGTGCGCCCCAACAGGCATTAAACACGGCTAATTTGACTTGACAGCGCGTGAGGACCTGCGCTAGTTCCGTTCCATTCATCGGCATGTCAGGACGCAAGAACAGCATCCCGCCATCTGGTGCGGGGACTCCGTGCCCTGCATAAAACAGGACGTTGTACCGCTTGGCTTCTAATACTTCAATCAATTCTGCGGGCGTCGGTTGTAATAGGGTATCGACCCGACAGGGTGCCATCCGCCGTCCATCCCCACCCTTTGGATTTAAGATCCGAGTCAGCGCGATCGCTTCTTGCTCTAGCCGCAACCGGTTTAGATCAGCCTTCTGAATTCCTTCTAGCGCACTAGAATTAGGCTGCGCTCCCGGAGCCGCGTCTTGGCCCAACACCAGCAGAATATTCAAGCTTTGCTCAGAGCGCAAGGCAGGCAGCGCATCTACGTCACTGGTCGTGCGACTGAAGAGAAGCTGCTGGCTCAGGGACACCGCTTGCTTGCCCGCATCGCTCTGCATAATCTCCCACGGAATTTCAATCAAGGCGGGATCGCGGACATCGATCCGGATTCGCAGGGGTTTACCTTGCCCAATCGCGATTCCCTGGCTTTGATCGAGGCTACTCTGAATCGGCCCATCAAATAGCCAATGCCATAGCCCAACTCCTAGCGTCTGCATCAACCGCCCGCCCCGAGAAACGGGCTGTCCTAGAGGGGATTCAATTAGAACGGGGGGACGGGCTTGCGACACGTGAGGCACATCCGGCAAGCCCCGCGCCGAAAATAGCTCTTGCCATGCCCACCAAAGCTGTGCCAGTTCATCTGACCAGATCGAGTCGTGCAGCACATATCCTGCTCGATAGGGCGCTTGGATAACATGAATGGCAAAGTGCGGCGCTTGGGTTGCCCGCAATCGTCCGATCGCTAAACTTAAGCAGGGAATGTCCAACACAGCCATTAATTCACTACAAATACTCAAACATGATGCTTCCCAAACTCAATCTTAAAGGCTAGACCTGTTAGAAACGAACTCTTCGTTCGGTTTCTGTCATTCGTTAGCGATTTGGCTGAGGAGATTGCCGTGGCGTATCCGTGGGCGAAGGAGTTGAACTCGTTGTTGAACTCGCTGGACTAGAGGTTGTAGTTGGACTCGGAGTTAGGCTTGGAGTCAGGCTTGGAGAACCAGGAGTACACGCTCCTAACTGATTGGGCTGGAGGCTAAGGTCTTGGTTGATAAAGGGCGCGATCGCGCTTTCCTGCTGCCATCCAGTTTGTCCTGGAATGGCAAATCCACTATCAGGCGGAACCGAACACACTTTCAGCCCAACCCAAGTTTGGCCCTGGACGGTTCGCTGTCCTACCACCTGAAGAACACTGCCTGAAGGAATTTGTCCCACAATCTGTTGAGGCGAGAGGTTGATCGGCTGTTCAGGATTCCGTAAGAGCGGTAGTTTCGGGCTCGCCGCATCCCGTTCGAGTTGCAGCAGCGATCCCGTTGATAATTTGACGCTAGGAGACGGGGAGGGATCAGGGGCAACTGCTGTAGGTGTCGAGGGAGTGGCTAATGGGGGCGTTGGGATTACGGCTCGGCGTAGCTCTGGAATCAGCAGAAGTGCTAAGAGTCCGCCGAGTCCGAGCAATCCGAGAAAGGTAAAGATTGGGGCAAGCCACCGCCCCGATCTAGACGCGTTAGACGGCACAACAATTTGTGTTTTTAGACGGGACGGATTGCTGGTCGCCTTGCTAGGAGGCGTCTGGGGAGGAACTGCCGATTGAGCCGTAGATAAGATAGGAGCATCGCCACGTTCTTGGCTAACTTGAAACCGCATGAGAGCGATCGTCACGTTATCGTGGCCATTTCGAGTGTTGGCAATCTCGACTAATCGGCGGGCAGCAGTTCCTAAATCTGCTTTGCCATCTAAAAGCGGCGCAATTTCGGTCTGCCAGCATTCCTCGATGCGATCGTTGTCGCTCAACCCATCGGAACACAGCAGAAACACACAGTCTTCGTCTATGACAAATCGCTGCACAGTGGGATGAAGATACGTTGAACTACCCATTCCCAACGCTTGCACTAGAGAGCCAGAGGCGGGATGCTGGAGCGCTTCACGGTACAGGGTATAGCCAAGCCGCACTTCCCGCGAGGCTACGTCATCATCAAGCGTGACTTGATAGCACTCGGTGCGAGTGATGCGGTAGGCGCGGCTATCTCCCACATGGGCAAGGTAGAGTTGATGGGCAGAGGCTAAACCCATGACCACGGTTGTCCCCATGCGCTGGCGCTCTTGCCGTCGTTCTAAGTCATTTTGCTGACTGATGCTGTTGTTGGCAGCACAGACCGCTTCATCTAACATATGGGATACGCTGGCGGCGTCCATAGAATGGGAAGCATTTTTCTGGACTTCTTCAGCGATCGTTGCGATCGCGATTCCTGACGCAACTTCTCCGCCTTCATGTCCGCCAATTCCGTCACACACAATTACTAAAGGGAACGGCGCGGCCTCGGTTGACGTGACAAAATTCGTGCCTTGGGGGGGATAGCAAGCGTCTTCGTTGGTCTGGCGGCTTGGCCCTTGATCGGTATCGGTGGCGATGTGAACTTGGCGATGCTGCCCGGTTGCATGGGTTGCCAACGCTTGATCGAGAATGGCAACCAAATGTTCTGGGGCTGTGATCTGCTCGTCAATCAAGTTTCGGCAGAGGTCGCTCAGAAACTCTGCGATCGCACTGTTAGATCGGGGTTGCCACTCTGCCCAGAGGTGTCCCAACTGAACGAGCGTAGGCGGCTGGCGATCATGGGCGAGTTCTAGCGATCGCACTAACGCACCATCAACTCGCAGCAATTCTGGAACAAGTAGGGTCGAGGCAACCTTCTCTGAACTCATCGGTTGCCAAAGCTGAGCAATTTGCCACAGCCAATTCAATTGACGCAACGCAGAACTGGATGGCCATTGACTAGCGAGATCTGGCATCAGCATTCCGCTCAAGTCTTGACCTTGGCTAGACCTAGCTCCGCTTGAATAGATGGGGGCTTGCTCTAAAAGCAAAACAGCCATGTCTTCTGACTCAACAAAGCCGTAAATTTGAGGAATATGAATACGGTAAGGGAAAAGCCGCAAATAAGCTTCGAGACTCGGCGTAATATCTGTCGGTGCCTCTGGGATCAAACCAGGCGTTGTGTCTAGCAGAATTCTCTGACTTTTCAAAATATAGCGGTTGGCAACCCTATCGCCCGGACGAAGCGTTTCCAAACCAACACCTACGGCCCAGAGATATCGCTTTGGCAGAGGCGTTTGGCAGTTTGAGCAGATCTGACTGCTCTCTGCATTGGGCATCTGACACAAGTAGTTAGGACACTGAATAGGTGAATCGTTTTGCATTGAGACTTACGCACTGACTAGAAAGGCGCACTGACTGGGAAGGTGGAAAAGGGCAATGCGGATTAGCTTAACATTCCACCGAAAACAGCAATTGCCACCCTTCTATGTTATCCCGCGTAGGTTATTCCACTTAATTTCTACTTGACGCCAGGCTGAACCTGCTGGAGGAATACTGGCGTCAACGCTGCGTCCATGAAGAACATATCGACCGATTAATATCGACCGATATAGACTGACCAACATCGACAGGATAAATGACTAGGTATTTGCGCTTTCCCCAGATCCACCTAGAATTGAGAGGGGAATAAGTAGATATACACAGCAGGATAATGGATATGGCAGAAAATGAGTCTAAAGTTTCATCCTCTCAGGCTCAGTCGCCATTGTCAGAACGGGAACTCCAGGTCATTGAACTCGTGGCGTCGGGGTTCACGAATCTAGAGATTGCTGAAAAGTTGGAAATTAGCAAGCGAACGGTAGACAACCATATCAGCAATATCCTGACCAAAACGGGAACCGATAACCGTGTGGCGTTAGTACGCTGGGCGCTGCAATGGGGCAAAGTGTGTATTGATGAAGTGAACTGCTGCACCCTGCCGCCATACAAGGCTAATGAGGACAGAGCCTCGTCTTAGAAGAGCTTGAGTTCAAGGAATTGAGTTCAATAGTGGGGTCTTCCCCAATATAGCGATCGTACACGAGGTGCAAACGTTGAAATATTCCATCCGAAATGCTCGGCTTCCTTTGGCAGTTTACCGAGAGATTGCGGCTCATCTCTCTCAACTGGAGGGCGTGAAGACCGATTTGACGCCAGAAACTTCTAAATCCTTTGACTACACGGCAAGCCAAATTGATCGCTTAGAGATTCAACTTGCTGATCCCGCCCAGGCAGAGGAGAAAGTTGAACAAATTTTGGCGTACTATAGCGATCGCTTTGGTGCGTGGGAACGCCAGTCAACCTAAATATTATTGAAATTTCAAAAGCGCAATGGCTTCAATTCAAGCAATTCGAGGAACGCGGGACATTTTGCCTGGTGAGATTGGCGACTGGCAAACGATCGAATCGGTGGCTCGAACGATTCTAGGCTGTGCCGCTTATCAGGAAATTCGCACGCCTCTGTTCGAGCAGACCGACTTATTTGAGCGGGGCATTGGCGAAGCAACGGATGTGGTCGGCAAGGAAATGTACACCTTTAAAGATCGCGGCGATCGCTCTCTTACCTTACGCCCCGAAGGAACGGCAGGCGTTGTGCGATCGTATGTTGAACATGGACTCCATGCCCAAGGCGGGGTGCAGCGATTGTGGTACACCGGAGCCATGTTTCGCTACGAACGTCCCCAAGCCGGACGGCAGCGCCAGTTTCATCAGTTGGGCGTAGAAGTATTGGGCAGCAGCGATGTGCGAGCGGATGCCGAAGTCATTGCGATCGCTAACCAAATTCTTCAAACGATTGGCTTAAAAAACCTCTCGCTGCAACTGAACTCGATTGGCGACGCGAGCGATCGCAGCAACTACCGGGAAGCCCTCGTCGCTTATCTGGCGCCCTTTCAAGACCAGCTTGATCCCGATTCGCAGCACCGTTTGAGCCACAATCCGCTCAGAATTCTAGATAGCAAAGACGCTAACACCCAAGCCATTCTCGATAAAGCACCCAGCATCTTGGAGTATCTCAGCCCTGATTCGCAGAAACGGTTTGAGCAAATCCAAGCTCTCTTAAATGATTTGGGCATTCCGTCCACGATTAATGCTCGCCTTGTGCGCGGCTTAGATTACTACACGCATACCGTTTTTGAGATTCAGTCAGAGGACTTGGGCGCACAAGCAACAGTTTGTGCAGGCGGGCGCTATGACGGGCTGGTGAGCCAGTTAGGCGGACCCGAGACGCCAGCCGTTGGATGGGCAATGGGGCTAGAACGCTTGGTCATTCTTTTGCAGCAGCTTCAAGCCCAAAAACTACCGTCGGTTGACTTTTATATCGTTTCTAGGGGCGAGGCGGCAGAAGCCCAAGCCCTAAAGCTCGCACAAGCCCTTCGCCAAAGCGGATTCAAAACTGAATTGGATCTCAGTGGCAGCGCCTTTGGTAAGCAATTTAAACGTGCCGATCGCAGTGGAGCCGCCGCGTGTTTAATTCTAGGTGATGCAGAAGCCGAGGCTGCAACTGTGCAACTGAAATGGCTGAAGAGCGGTGAACAAAGCGCGATCGCCCAAACAGAGTTGCTGAGCAATCTTGATCAGCTAAGGCAGCAGCTTACCCACGCAACAGCATAAGTAGAGCCTAAAGAATTGCATTTCCCGTCCTGCAAAAATCACCAATTTTTTGGGTTCACCTACTTAACTTAAAGGCATCGCGTTGATGAAATGGCGACGAACTAATTCAGAGCAACCGTTAGTTGATCGATGAGTGGATTGTAACGATTCGATTAATCTTCTACTTCATCCGTTGTGACAGAGTGAACTTTTCTAAAGACTTTGTTATGGTTTCCACCTTTTTCTCCTTAGAATAAATCTCGAATTCTTTTTGTTCTTTTCAGAATTATTAGGAACTATTAAAAATATGACTGAACAAGTCGTGAAGCCTTACCAGGGAGATCCCTTTGTAGGAAATCTCTCCACACCCATCAACGATTCTTCGTTCACCCGTGCGTTTATTGGCAACTTGCCAGCTTACCGCAAAGGTCTCTCGCCTCTGCTGCGCGGTCTAGAAATTGGCATGGCACACGGCTATTTCCTCGTCGGACCTTGGACAGTCTTCGGACCCTTGCGCGATTCCGAGGAGGCGGCTTTAGGCGGATTGATCGCGGCCGTTGCCCTCATCCTGATCGCGACGCTTTGCCTCTCGTCCTATGGATTGGCCACCTTTCAGAATGACGACGACAACTCCTCCAAAAATTCGCTTCAGACCTCAGAAGGGTGGAGCCAATTTGCGGGTGGATTCTTTATTGGGGCAGTCGGCGGTGCGTTTGTGGCTTACTTGCTGTTAACCAATCTTCCGATTCTTGACTCTATTATGCGCGGCGGCTTCAACTAAACAAGTTGTGCGACGCTCAGTCACTTCAATCTTGCTGTTTGAGTCTGATTTTCAACAATCAGGCTCTTTTTCATGGTCTTTATCTCCGGGAGTTAGAGGTAACTTTCATAATCCGTAGTCAAATCGTCGAACTTGGTCTACTCTTAGAACTACAAATTTCGGTGGGAAGCTCCTTAGCCATGCCTGAGACAGCAGAATGGGAATTTCTGTTACAGCAAGAAGGCGATCGCTCGTGGTTGCCGCTCGAATCGCCAGATGTGGAGATTTTGGAAGGTCGATATCGGATCATGGCGCGATCGCAGCGTCAGAATGCGACGGTGGACATTCAGATTGCTCATGAAGATTTCGACGACGATCCACCGAAGCGGCGCACCCAGAAGCGGACAAATCGAACCAACCAAAATGGCTTGCTAGTTGTGATTCCATACACCACGCTGAAGCCAGGAGCCTGGGAAATTGTTTGCTCTAATAGCGATCTAGTGACCGATTTGTTAGGCAATAGCTCAAAGCACACGGTTAAGCTCCACGTTCTGAGTCGCGAATCGGATACGTTGGATGACTGGGATTCAGATTGGCAAATTTCTGCTGCCCAATCAACTGATGCAAATGCTGCTTCTAGCATCGCATCGACTTCTAGCGAAATAACAGCGCACTCTAACAAAGAGAGTTCATCCTCCTCAGAAGAAACTGCCGAGTTTAAACCGTTGCCGTCTTTAGAAGACATCGTTGAGCTCGAACCACTGCCTGTTTCAGAATCCGACACAGTAGAGCTAAGCGATGCCATTCCTCCGATAATCCCTGAACCCGAAGTTTCCGAAATTAATGACTCTGAAACTAATGACTCTGAAACTAATGTCTCTGAACTTGATGTCTCCGAAGCCGAAGTCTCTGAACTTGATGTCTCCCCATCTGAAATAGCTGAAAGCTCTCCACCATCGGCATCAGATGATATTGCTGAGATAGAAAGATTGCTTTCTTCAGGCGTGGACAACCTAGCTCCTATCTCAAACGCTGAAGATTCGTTCTTACTGGCTTCAACAGAACTCGTTGAGCGATCGCACGATACCGATGAACTTGCTCTAGAGTCCAACGCAGATCCGCTAGTTGCTTTAGAAGAACTGGCTGAAGTTGAACAATTGCTTGCCTTTGAGACCGACGAGATAACTGAAACCAATGCGATAACGGTATCGGGTAAAGAACGGTCTCTGGCGCTAAGGGAGACGGCTCCAATTGAGGAAAAAGATTTTCTGGCGATCGACCCTCAAGAAGACGCTGATCCTTTGGTTGAACATTGGCTTGAGCAGGCTGAGCAGATGTCCCAACAGATTGCCGATGAGGTACTGCAAGAATACGGGTTGTCGCCCGATGACCTGACAATCAGCAGCGAATTCCCAGACATCCCGCTCACCAACATTCCCTCTCTTCCTCCCTTACAGATTGAACTCACGCAAAGCACTTACATTGCTCGTCGCGGCGAAACCCTAGTTTTAACTGGGCAGATTACAGCCACCGAGGAGGTTGCAGGCGATGTGCCAATGTTAGCCTCCGCTCTGCTAAATGTCGTGCTGCGTGATCCTCAAAGTGGCGAAACGCTGCTAGAAACTCAAGCAGCAATTGCGAGTCAGGCTTTGCCTGCCGATCTGACCTATCACCTCACTCTACCTTCTGAGTTGACGACTCAACTGGTCTTGGGCGAGGTGACGCTCTACGATATGACTCCCGACGAAGAGAGTGAGTCGTTCGGACTGATGCGGAGCGCCAACCGAATTTTGGCCAGTCAGCCTTTTACCCTCACAGCAGACGCCGCAGATTTACTAGACGCGATCGCAAAGCAAGCGGCCTCTAACCTCGCAGCGCAGGAATCGGAAGCGACACGACAGGCAGAAGCATCTGAACAGCATCGTCTAGCGGCGGAGACTACCACACCTCCCATCGCGCAACCTGCTCCTCTTGATCTCGCCTTTCTCAGCATGGTTGAACCCGTGCGATCGATGCAGTTCAAGAGTTTAGCGGCCACTATTAAAGAATCTTTGCCCCCCCAACTTTTTACGGCATCTACTGATGCAAAGCGCAAACGGTTAGACTTACCCGATTTCTCATCCCCTAAAACAACCGATTCAAACGCGCAGAATCCGTTTGCTGTAGAAGAGTTTGAGTTCGGTTATCCTGACGTAGAGCAACTCAACTTATTTGATTCGCCGGAGCCAACCATAGACTTAACGGCCTTAAAAGCAGCCGAGGCAGATTCAGAATCCGAAGAATTTGTACCGCTTCAAGAGGTTTCAGAGCAGATTTCACTAGATGAAGCCGGTCAAGGCGATGCGCCTCAGCCGCCGGAAACAACGCTCATTCAATCTACCTTTCAGGCTTTGAATATTCAGGATCGGTTTCTCGATCGCCTCAATTCGCTCGCCTCTGATTCAACTTCTTCAACTGAGCTAACGTCATTAGACCTAACGTCATTAAACAGTGAGGAATCGGCATTATTTCCGAGTACCTCTGACACATCGAAAGCTTTGGAGCCAGACAGAGCAGGTTCCGAAGATCTGCCCTCAGCACCACCCGTTCTATTTGAAGATCGCAACTTCAGATCATTTCCCGAAGCGGCTCCGACCGATGAGTTGTCCAGCGATGAAATCGTTGTCGATAGCGAACCGATCTTACCCCTGGCTGAATTAACGCTGTCCTTCGCTCAAAAGCCCTCTTTAGTAGAGCTGCATCCGGCCAACAATCCATTTCTGCTTCCTGAGGATCAGCCTGTCCCAGTGCCCGTTTTAGAGGCGATTGAAACTGAGTTAATCGGAGGGCAACCCTTCTCTGTGCGGGTAACGCTTCCCGATATCTTGCCTAAAATCTATGTCAAGCTTTGGATTCACGATCGCCAGAGCCGCGTTCTGCTCAACAGTCCTCGCTGGGTGTCAGAATTCACACCCAACGGGCTTGAAGCGGTAGAAGCGATCGCTCAACTCACCGTCCCGTTGGGCAGCGTCGAAATTGAAGTGAGTGCGATCGCTATTGAAATGACCACGAACCGCGAAAGCCACAAAGCCTCCCTCGATCTTTCCGTGACTCCCCCTGACTTTGCTGACTTGACCTTAGACGAGGTAGAAGACTAGAGGTTTGGTAGATTTAGGGATGAATGTTAAGAATTCTAAGAACTCCACTCCTCTGTCACCCTTCACAGGTAAATTCACAATTGGAATCATTTCATCACTAATAGGAAGTTTTCTTATGACAGGTTCATACGCAGCCTCATATCTGCCCTGGATTTTGATTCCTGTAGTGACCTGGCTATTGCCAGTCGTCGTTATGGGACTTCTGTTTCTTTACATCGAGCGCGAAGACCCCACAGGCATCTAAGTTCTAATCTCAAGCTTGTGAAATGCAAAACCGCCTTACTGCTCTAGCAAGGCGGTTTCTTGTATTAAAACCTAACTTAACGAAGCTTCTCTTACATGGAAGAGCCAATCCCTGCGTAAGAACCGTAGAAAAACAGCCCCATAATTCCGATAACGCCCAAGCCCGCAACTGTTGCTACAAGCCAAAGGGGAACCCGTCCGTTATTGATCATTTCTCCTCCTAACAAGCAAGATCGTAAATAAATCTGACGTCAATAAACCTAATCCAGGCAAGCTGGACTGAAACCATTCTCTCACTAGTTAAAGAAGTAACTAGAGAAAAGAATTCCAACCGTGAAAATGAGTAGCAGACCCAAATACAACGATGTCCGGTTGAGTTCAACAGGTTGTTTGTTGGGGTTGGGAGAGCCTTTGATGCCAGCCATTGTACTATTCTCCTAACGTTGGATAAATTGCATTGCCGCGATCGCGCCGATAAAGAAAATAGCGGGCACAGCTAACGTGTGAACCGCGATCCAGCGGACCGTAAAAATGGGATAAGAAATGGGTTGATTCGGATTTCCGCTCGTCATTGCTTTGCTCTTCTTTTAAACTACTTACTGCTACGAACTTGAGATGTGAATTGATCGACCTGCTGCTTCGCTTGCTGACGATTGCTAACGATGGGAGCCGATTCTTGACGTGCCATCGGATAGTATTCGTTTGGACGAGGAGTACCAAACACGTCGTAAGCTAACCCCGTGCTGACAAATAACCAGCCAGCAACAAATAATGCTGGAATTGTGATGCTATGAATAATCCAATAGCGAACACTCGTAATAATGTCACCGAATGGACGCTCACCAGTAGTACCAGCCATTTAGATTCCTCCGCAAACAACATTGAAAGCTGTAATAACTATCATACGGGACTTCAGAAGACCTCACAAGCAAGGTTTTTGAATTTAGGTTTTTCTCGCCCATTCCCGATGATTCAGGTGTCAGAAAACAAGCCTATTCTCGGTCGAGATTTCTATCTCAATTACGCGGCATTAGACACACCTTGATATTTTAGTAACGTACCACGCTGACCTAACACATAACCCCGGTTGGCGTCAAAGAAAACGATCTTATAGAGGTTAGCTGGAACGTCTTCAATTTCGCGGTCTTTCTGCCAGGTTTGTCCGCCGTCGAAGCTGGCAAGTAAGTTACCGCTACCGCCGACAATCCAGAGTTCTTCAGGCGTCCGATACGCGAGATCCAACATTCCCCAACTGGTCGAGAATTCAGGATTTTGAGGGTCTAGCCAATCTTCTGGATCAGGAGATGCGGTGAATTGAAGCTGTCCGCCTCGAGCTAACATCCACAGCCGCCCATCTTGAGTAAAGCCCATACTCTGCAAGCGACGAGAGCTATTTCGGTTGTAGGGATGCCATTCGGTGTCGCCGGGTTGCCAGACCGAGTAGAAGTTACCACGGGCCGAGACGGCCACGTATTTTCCGTCTTGCGATCGCTTGAGCGTCCGAACGACTCCAAAGGCGTCAGAAACAAGAGCTTTCCAATTCTTACCGCCATCCGTGGTGCGATAGAGCGCGCCAATATCCGTAGACATCTCCGCTATCTTGTCTCCAAGTGCCGCAACCTGATCAGGTGCGCCCGGAAGCTTTTCGCTCAGTGCCACTCGTGCCCATGATTGACCTCCATCAGTGGTGTGCAGCAAGAGGGAGGGCTGACCTGCAATCCAGCCTTCGTCACCGGAGAAACTGACCGATGCGAATCGATATTTCTGCTCTCCCAAGTCCAGCACTTTCTGCTGCCATGTTTTGCCGCCATCGGTTGTTTCTAGCAACGCCGAATTCGTCCCGACAATCCAGCCGTGCTGTGGATTAGCAGTGAAGCTAATTCCCAACATATTTTCTTGCAACGGCAACTCAATCACTTGCCACGGATTGACGCTCAAGGCGGGCAAAAATGCTTGGCAGCCTGTCGTCAGCAAGACAACTGCTACTAAGATGACAATTTGTTTCCAAGCTTTCACAATCCGGTGCATCACTTTACTTAATCTCTGTCCATTTAGAGGGTTTACAAGGTTTTGTACGAGCATGAATACGAACGTCTAGAAGCCCTACTGGATCCCATACATGCCGAGAAACAAGAGGAATGCTAGGACAAGACCCCCAAAAATGAGAATGTTTTTCTGTCCTGGGGTGAGAGTATTGACACCAAGACCGTAGTTCAAATTCTCTTTAAATCCGGATGGCGCACCTACCGGGCCAATACTGGCAAATCTTGACTTTGGCGCACCGCAAACCGGGCATTTCCAGTCAGCGGGCAAATCTTCAAACGCCGTTCCAGGAGCAATTCTGCGCCGATCGTCACCTTTGATAGGCTCGTAGTCGTACCCACAGGCAGCACATTCGTAGCGATCGAGAGTCTTTGGATCAACAGCTTCGGTACTCATAAAAGAAACTTAGGTGTAGGGGATAACTCTGCCAACCTTAAAATCTCCGTTACATATTATGACATTAGCTGGATTACTCTTCGCAGTATTCTACAAATCTCTACCAGCAGATCGATGAGACGCACGAAGTTTTCGCGTCAACGGTCAATTAAGCTAATTTCTGTAATAAATCTTATCAAGATTCTGATTTTCCATAGCCTGATCTCAATAGACAGCATCTATAAAGAAGTGGCGTCAATTTAAGGAAAATCAGGGTTTGGCCGCATCGGAGTGAGGAGTAGCGACCTATAATGAACTGTGAAGCATCATTAACGTAACGATCTTCAACGCTGTGGTTTGAAGTAAATCATGGTCTGAAATCTATGTTTTGAAGTAGAGGCAGCGACTTACGTGTTTGTTTTAAGCGGCTACGAGTATCTTTTGGGCTTCCTGCTGGTTTGTAGTTTGGTTCCGATTTTGGCACTAGTGGCATCGAAGCTAGTCCGCCCCAGTCGGCGTGGGCCTGAACGGAGAACTACTTATGAGTCTGGCATGGAGCCGATTGGAGGCGCATGGATTCAGTTCAACATTCGCTATTACATGTTTGCTCTGATCTTTGTAATCTTCGATGTTGAGACTGTCTTTCTATATCCTTGGGCTGTCGCGTTTAGCCGCTTGGGGTTACTCGCGTTTATCGAAGCCCTCATCTTTATTGGAATTCTTGTTGTTGGTCTCGTCTACGCTTGGCGCAAAGGAGCGTTGGAATGGTCATGAATCCTGAAATGGCGACTGAAAATACAGAGTCGCTGATAAATCCGATTGAGCGTCCTGCTGTGACGCAAGAATTGTCTGAGAATGTTGTTCTAACCACCGTAGACGATCTCTATAACTGGTCGCGGATGTCGAGCCTTTGGCCGTTGCTGTTTGGGACGGCTTGCTGCTTTATTGAGTTTGCGGCGTTGATTGGGTCGCGCTTTGACTTTGATCGCTTTGGACTGGTTCCGCGATCGAGTCCTCGGCAGGCTGACTTGATTATCACGGCAGGCACGATCAACATGAAGATGGCTCCAGCATTGGTGCGTCTGTATGAGCAGATGCCGGAACCAAAGTATGTGATCGCGATGGGTGCTTGCACGATTACGGGTGGGATGTTTAGCGCTGATTCTACGACAGCCGTTCGAGGAGTGGATAAACTCATTCCGGTTGATGTTTATTTACCGGGATGCCCGCCTCGTCCTGAAGCGATCATTGATGCCATCATTAAGCTGCGGAAGAAGATCTCGAACGAATCGATTCAAGAACGTGGGGCAACGCGGCAAACGCATCGCTACTACAGCACAACGCACAATATGAAACCGGCAGAAGCAATTCATGACGGAAAGTATCTCCAAGTTGAAAGCCGGATAGCTCCGACTCGCGAGTTGGCTGAAGCGATGGGTCTACCGATTCCGGTGGCTTTGAAAGAAGCAGAGAAGGAGGGTCGCGATCGTGTCTGAAGAAGAAATTAAATCCTCTGAGGCAGAAGCTAAACCTGAAGCAAAAGCCAAACCTGCTCCGGAAGCCGCTCCGATCGTAGAAGCAGGCAAATCATCGAAGTGGCTCACTGAACAGGGATTCGATCATGAATTCTTGGGCAGAGATGCAAGTGGCGTTGAGATGATTAAGGTAGAACCTGATCTGCTCATTCCGTTCTGTATGGCGTTACAAGCAGATGGCTTCAACTATCTCCAGTGCCAAGGCGGTTACGATATGGGGCCTGGTGCAGATTTAGTGAGCTTTTATCACCTGACTAGATGCAGCGATGATGCTGATCGTCCTGATGAGGTGCGGCTCAAAGTCTTTCTCCCGCGCGAAAATCCTAGAGTGCCTTCGGTGTTTTGGATTTGGAAGGCGGCGGACTGGCAAGAGCGCGAGACGTTTGATATGTACGGCATTATCTATGAAGGGCATCCAAACTTAAAGCGGTTGCTGATGCCGGAAGATTGGGTGGGCTATCCGCTTCGGAAAGACTACATCTCGCAAGACTTCTACGAACTGCAAGACGCTTACTAGATTGAACTCTTTTAACGTGAAGACTCTCCTCAGTTCTTGAGGGGAGTTTTTTGTGAGGATGCGATCGCGCGGAGCTTTGCAAGGGAGATTGCGATCGATAAGAAAAGTAGAAACTTTAGTTCAATACCTTTCTATTTAGGTTATCGATCAACGAAGATTAAGAACAGATCAATGTTGTTTTGTTCTTGATCTTTGTTGATTAAGAACAAAACAACGTTGATTGATAACGTAAATAGAAACTTTAGTTCAATACCTTTCTAGGTTTCTTATCGATCAACGAAGATCAAGAACAGATCAATGTTGATCAAGAACAGATCAACATTGATCGATAACGTAAATAGAAACTTTAGTTTAATGCGCTTCTACTTTTCTTATCGATCAATGTTGCTTAAGAACAGATCAACATTGGTTAATTACAAACTAAAGCAAAATGGCTATCTCTCACGCCATTGCTCTACGTCTCATAACGTCGATCGCCGTTGATGCCGTGTGAGAATGCTCATCATTTCATCGGCGTTACCAGTCGGCAAGAGCGGACTCCAATCTCCAGCTTCGGCAAAGCCGCGTCGATGTAAGGTATGAATCGTTTCAGTCACACCTGTAGACGTGCCAACCACAATGACTCTTAGGCGTTCTTGTCCAGTGAGGGGCGGAGGAGACGTGACGACTGCTTGCAGTGCAGTTTCATGGGTTGGCTGAGGTTCGACAAATGAGCGATGCAACGTTCTATTCATGATGGATTCTCCAAGGTTGAGTTCAGTAACCGCAAGATTCTGAACCCAAAAAGTTAGCCACCCCACACGACACACGAAGCAGGGTGGCTGAGGAGAATGGTAAAATCCATCCTTAGCCTACCGAACTGCTTAACCCAGTTTGGCGGGTTAGCTGCTCAAGGTTGTTGGCGCAACTTTGAGTAGCGACTAAATTTTTGGGTGAGTCACGGAAGCGACTTAATTTGTGAGAGTAGAAGATTTTCCGATGTTCGTCAAGTAGGGCATTGGGGATTAGAGGGGTGCGATTGGCTCTGCCAAGCTCCGAAGGATCGTCTTCTAGAAGGGGTTTTCCTTAATAAATCCTCAATCAATAAGTCAACCTGTAAGTATCAAGGAACCCAGCATCAAATCTGGTTTAGGGATTGACAATAAAGGTTTGTTGAAGGGACGAAAATGCTCTTTATCTTTGAAGACGTTATCTGAACAGTTCGCTGTATAACATGCTGCCTAGGGATGTTATTCGAATCTGCGTCTGTCTATTCCTCTAATTTGAGAGATAGACAGATTAGAGTAGGGAAGACGTCTAACTATTATTTAGACCGCTCATCCGTTGGCAGTCCTGTCCACTTTTGGGTGGGTGCTGGAGTCGTGTTTGTATTGTGATAGAGGACAGGTAAGTATCTAGCGCATTGGTATCATGGCAATATACTGTCCAAAGGAAACCTCTGAAAATTCGTTTGTATGGAAATCTATATATCAAAATATTCAAATGAATTTGGCGATGAGTGGATTTTTGAGTTTGATTACAGTGTTCTGGCTGGAACTTTAACTGGTTCAGATATTGATTGGACAGTACATCAAGTATTAGATGGCAAAGTACCTGAACTCAATCTCTATCAGGATGAGAAGCAATGGTTAAAGTCAGTTTAGAGAGAAGCAATTAAACCAGTGCCTAAAGCTTTTCGGCATATTATGTCTCTTACAGTGCATGATGGACGATCATTTACACCTAATGAGCTTCGTAATTGGTTATCAAACCCTATACATGCCGGGATTGGACCTTTTAGTAGACTTATTGATGTCGAGTTGGAAACTTTTGAACAGACTGACCACCTCTGTAGTGATTCAGAATGGATAAAGATTCAGAAAAAGCTTATTGAGGAGGATGGAATTCGTATTTCTCTTCTCCGCATTAGAGGAACTTTGCGCGAGACTCTTGGATTTAGAGTTGAAGAGATTTCTTATGAAGGATGGCTTGAAGAAGCAATTCGTACGGTTGAGGCAAATGGTACTGATTCCTTCTTTAAGAATCTTCTCGCTACTTTACGTCCAGTCCAAACTCCACTTCAGCTAGGGAGTACCCAAGTATATTTTCAAGATATTACCCAAGAATTATTAAGTACTCTGATTCGTGATCCTCAAGAAATTTATCGGATTTCGCCAGATATTTTTGAACAAATTATTTGTGAACGGCTAGACAAAATGGGTTTTGAAGTTAAGAGAGTTGGTGGACATACATATCATAAAGACGGAGGTATCGATATTGTTGCTTGGTCAAGAATTTCGTCTTTTCCATATTTGATGGCAATTCAAGCAAAGCATCATCGAACACCAAAGAAAAAGACTGGCCCTAAAGATGTTAGAGATCTTTATGGAGTAATTCAGCAGCACCCATTTAACATAGGTGTATTAGTTACCAATACTACTTTTACCCCTGATGCAAAATGGTTTGCCCAAAGTAGTAAAAATCTATTGCGTCTTAAAGACATCCATAATATCCAAGATTGGTTACAAGGAAGGTATCTAGAAAAATTTGAGCTGCGAGATGTGCCAAGTGAAATTGAAGTATGTCCAGGGGTGAAGATAGAAATTCCAAAGTTTATGTGAGGAGTAAATTTCTTGCTCTCCACTAATTCTTCAGGCTGTTTTAAGAATGCGGGCGCGGTCTAACAATTCGACTGGAGCGGACTGACAAACGCCCTTAGTGGAGATGCAAAGTTTACTTACCGCTCAGCCGAGCCGTTAGGCTTTGCTACTCAATTTTAAGTTTCACCGCGATCGTCCTGTCAAACTCTGAGTGATCGCCTCTGTTAAACTTCACTGCGCTTACTTCAGCCAAGTTTCAATGCGATCGCCTTTGCTAAACTTGACAGCGTTTCCTTCGGAGTTGCGCTCTGCGCTAATCGCCGCTGTTAAGTGTCAAAGCGACTGGCTGTCCCAAACCCCGGAGCGATCGCGCCACTAACACCCATGATTAACAAGTGCGTCAACAGGCAGCAAACTAGATCAAGCAAGAGAAAACAGAATAAGCCTTCCAGCTTAAACTAGTAGATACCTTGAATGCAAAACTCTCATGAGCATTAGTCTCACTCCCGACCAAGAACGTCTAATTCAAACCAAACTTCAGTCTGGCAAATATCGCTCCGCAGAAGAAGTGCTTGAAATTGCCTTGCGCTTACTCGACCAATACGATCGTGCCGATGGCGAATGGGTTGAGGACGTGCGAGCAAAAATTGATGCCGCGATCGAAGCTTCAACGCATACCCCCCCAATAGATGGTGAAACGTTCGTAAACCAAATTTTGGAGCGGTTTCAGCAAGCGCATTAAGCATAGATATGAATCGTTACGTCATTAACAGTCTCGCTAGCCGAGATCTGAACGACATCGCTGACTACTTTGCTGAGAACAGTCTCGCAGCAGGTGAGCGCTTTTTTCGAGACTTCAACCGCAGATGCCAACAACTTGTTGCATTTCCCAGTAGTGGCAAGAGCTATGCATTTATTCGTCCCGATCTACGAGGGCTATCCCTAGAAGGCTATGTTATCTTTTACAGAATTCTGGATGATGGTATTGAAATTCTGCGTGTTGTAAGCGGTCGTCGTAACTTTCCGTCACTCTTTGAAGAATCTAACTAAAATACATTGTTGCACTGCCTTCAGCGATGGTTTCAGCCTTATTAGGTGTAGCAATCTCTTGAGCGATTTCGAGAGCAATAGCGATCGCTCTACCCAACTTCTGCGGAACTCGAAAGCGATCGCTTCTGCCAAGCTCCGAAGGATCGCCTTCTAGAACGGGTTTTCCTCAATAAATAAGTCAACCTTTGAGTAGCAAGGAACCCAGCATCAAATCTGGTTTAGGGATTAACAATAAAGGTTTGTTGAAGAGACGAAAATGCTCTTTATCTTTGAGGATCTTATCTGAACAGTTCGCTGTATAACCTGCTGCATCGGGGTGTTACACAGATCTTCCTCTGCCTGATCCTCTCTTTTGAGAAGATATACAGACGCTCAATCCAGCTAGCGTCCTGATCGGAGCATTATGTAACTTTAGTCAACGGGCTCCTGTACCAAGCCAATGCAATGTTGAGGAATTCAGGCAGACGTTTAGGAGTGAGGCCTCTAGTGCAAATGTTCAATTTGCCTGCCTACTGAGCCGCTCCTACTGAAGGCAATAATCGGTTTACAGAGCGTCTGAAGAAATCCCTACCTGAAGGAGCGAGATTGAAGGCTGATAGATTCAGCCCCGCAGAACGGGCAAGAGAGTTTGGTGCCAAGGAATAGTAGGGAGACAAAAGGGAGAAGTCTCTGTTTCTTACTGTCAACGCTTGGGAAGGATTGAGCAGTAGAGGGTCTGTGTTGGCTCCAGTAGCAGCGCCAGAATGCAACTCTTTGCTGATCGCTCGCCATGCTCTGAGCGATCGGTAGGTTGTTCCGTTCCAATGAACTCTAAAGGTCCCGTCAGTATTCCAATAATAGTTGCCGTAAAAGTTCACGCTGGAGAACGGCTGATCGGCGGACACTAATAACATTGGAGATCGAGCCAAAAAGATGTTATTGGCAAAGAACACGTTACTAATTGAACCACCTTGTACTTTAACTACCTGAGCTGCCCCCTGGTCCGTGATGACGGTATTGTGAAGAAAATATGCATTTTGTACACCGAATGGATTACGGCTATCTGACCAGACTGATATCCCTGCACTTGATCGGCTTCCGTCGTATGCCGAAATGTTATATCTAAACGTCAAGTTTTTTAACGGTGCTGCATTGGCATACTGTGCGATCAAAAAACCAGGTCCCTCGTTATGGTGCGAATAGTTGAATTGCACAATACTGTTAACGGAACCGCCATCTAAATTAAAGCCGCCGCCATCCGCAACTGCCTTACCTCGGCTGTTATGATGCGACTCATTAAATTGCATCAAAACATCCTTACAATCGTAGGCCCAAAGCCCCACTGGTCCGCCAGATGGACCGTTAGAAAGGCTTCCGTTACCGAAGGACTCGTTATGCTCCATCACCAAGCCTTCAACTTGTCCAAAGACAGCGCCGTTTCCTGAAAAGGTTGTCGTCTTTGTCGGTATGCCTTTGTTATCGTAAACTCGGGACCGGGACAAGACAAAGTTGGAATGAGGCCAAGCAGTTCGCACAGCTGCTTTGGCGGGTGCGTACCCGTAGGACATAATTCCTGCATCCCCATTGTCATGGGCTTCGATTTCGGTAAGCGTAACGTTAGCGAATCCTGCATAAGGAGACGCTTCATTCCATGAACCAATGGCGATTCCATTCGCTCCGAATTGGGATACCTCCACCCGCTCTATTTTGATGTAAGGAAGTTTAGTATTGCTTGCAAGATCCGTGTAGAAGCTGATGCCATTGGTCCGCAGAGTATAATTCGCATCTCCTCGGATGGTCAAATCACGAATCTCAAAACCCGCTGTGTTATACGCATAAATTCCATCGCTTTTTGATGCAACGATTGTTGCACGACCCTTACCGTAACTTCCGACTCGAATGGGTTGAGCTGGACTTCCTCGGTCGGCACGATCAAAATAAATACTTCCAGGAAAGACCATTCCGCCTTCAAAGAAGAGGCAACTGCCCTTGTTGAAAGTGACTTTATTGACCTTAGCGATCGATCGCCAGGCATTCTGAATAGAAAGCCCAGATGCATTATCGTTACCAGTACTACTCACGTAATAGGCAGTAACACACGCCTTGGCAGGTGCGCTGATCAGTGTCGTCTGGTTCGGTGTTTGAGCAAGAACAGGCACAGCGATGGCAATCACAAACGCCAACACAATCGCCATGACGCGAATGCGATTTCTCATTCCGCTTCTCCAAAATCAGACAGGTTTAGATCCTCGCAGAGGTGATCCGTGAACTGGGACTATGCTAAAGCTTCTCAGATATCAACATTGTCAACAGTCAGATGAATCGTTTGAGGAACAGTGTAATTATTGCAAGTTGCTTCCTGAGTCGCAAGCTAACATTGCATTGGTGCGGACGGAACAGAGGCTATCGGTAGGAGGTCAAGAATGACCTGCCGCACGATTTTTCCGTTAGGCTTTGCTACTCAATTTTAAGTTTCACCGCGATCGCCTTTGCTAAACTCGAAAGCGTTTCCTTCGGAGTTGCGCTCTGCGCTAATCGCTCTATCCAACTTCAACGCGTTTCCTTCGGAGTTGCGCTCTGCGCTATCGCCTCTGTTAAGTTTCAAAGCGATTGGCTGTCCTAAACCCTGGCGCAATCAGGCAGCAAACTTGATCAAGCAAAGAAAACAGAATAAGCCTTCAGGCTTAAACTAGTAGATACCTTGAATGCACAACTTTCATGAGCATTAGTCTCACTCCCGACCAAGAACGTCTAATTCAAACCAAACTTCAGTCTGGCAAATATCGCTCCGCAGAAGAAGTGCTTGAATTCTAGACTACACTATTTCCGATTAAGTCTATTAGTCAGAGCAGAGCTGGGGGTTTACCTGATTAGATCAAAGGTCTGAACCTCGATGTAAGCATCGTGGAGCAACCCAACTACAGCATCTCTAGAGGTTGCGATCGTGCAGGCGGCGGAAATGCTTCATCCAACGCAGCCAAATCAGCTTGGCTCAACGTGATATCTAACGCAGCATAATTCTCTTGAATGCGATCGCGCCGACTCGATTTTGGAATGACCACGACATTCTCTTGATGCAGGAGCCACGAGATCGCAACCTGAGCAGGAGTAACATTTAATCGAGAAATCGCACCCAATGCTTTGTTCTTCAATAATCGACCTTGCTCAATCGGGGAATACGCCATTACAGGAATGCCTTGCTGCCGACACCACGGCAACACATCCCACTCAATTCCACGTCGGCTGAGATTGTACAAAACTTGATCGGTTGCGGTGAGGTTGTGGTCGAACTGGCGAGCCTCTACTAAATCGTCTTGGTCAAAATTGCTCACGCCAAAGTCGCGAATCTTTCCAGATTGTCGAAGTTCGAGTAAGGCTTCAAAGGTTTCTGAGAGCGGGACGGAGCCGCGCCAATGTAGCAGGTAAAGATCCAAGTAATCGGTTTTGAGGCGTTTGAGGCTACGATCGCACGCTTGAATCGTTCCGCGTCGCGTCGCATTGTGCGGATAAACTTTGCTGACCAAGAAGAGGCGCGATCTCTGCCCTTTGATCGCCTCTGCCACCACCTCTTCTGCTCCACCTTCACCATACATTTCAGCGGTATCAATCAGCGTCATGCCTAAGTCGATCCCAAATTTCAAGGCATCGATTTCTTGAGAGCGCTGTTTCGTGCGTTCTCCCATACCCCACGTTCCCTGACCGAGAACAGGCATTGTTGCGCCAGATGGAAGAGGGAGCGATCGCATAGTTTATCTCCAGATTGCGCCTGAGTTAACGATAGAAGGAGTAGCCATCCACTACCTCTAACTCTTGCAGGATTTGCTTGACTCTATTTTTCTGGCTCTTAATCGACGCTGACTTTGGCAAGAAACTAGCACAATATTGCGACCTATTCCGCAGTCTGCCCCACAGTAGTTTGACGTACGACCTCGGCTCAGTCGAAGAATTGTGGTTTAAGTGTGCTTTGATAGAGCAATCCACGACTAACCGCAGCAGTACTCATGTCTACTCAGTCTGTGACGACAATTGTTCTTTGCCTAACCCCAGCTTTCCTTTGTTTCGGAGCAATGGCGCGGGCAGACGATGCAGACTTAGTGGTGTCAGCGCCGACCAAAGCCCCTTACGTGATTAAAGGGTCGACTGCCGCTGAGTTGCGATCGCAAATGAATCAGCTCGGCCCATTCAGTGCCAAGGAAAATCGTCGCTTTGATGCCAAAACTGATTCTAAACCCTTCGCCAATTTCACATTTGGCGGCAAGAAAGGCAAAAGCTGCAAGTTCAAAACCGTGAAAGTTACGGTTACAACGCAGTTTACTGTGCCGCAGTGGACTCCTCCTGCGGGTGCTGATCCAGCCCTAGTTTCCAAATGGACAGCTTATTTGGCAAAGGTGCAGACCCACGAGGATGGTCATCAGCAGTTAAGCATTGATGCAGGCAAAGATTTGCTGGCAAAACTCAAAGCGCTACCGGAAGCGACTTCTTGCCCAGCGTTGTTAGAGTCAGCCAAGAAAGTGCAGCAGCAAGCCCAGGCGACATTGGATGCGAACCACGAAAAGTATGACACCAGCACAAAGCATGGCGAAACTCAGGGCGCAAAGTTCCCTTAAGGGCTAACTTTGGAGGGCTAACTTTGGGGTAACCCTTGAGGCGGTGATTGAGGTCCGGTGAAACCTTCGCCATTGAGTTGCAAGGTGCCAGAGCCGCTTTCGTCCTCATCTTCCTTTTTGTCTGGCTTGGGAGGCTGAGGCGACGTAGAGAGCGGTTGAATGCCTGCGTTTTGGGGATCGGCAACGAGGTTTGTGAGGTTGACTGGCACTGGGGAAGCGGCGGACTGAGCGCTCACTATTCCTTGACTAGAAGCAATCTGGACAGGAGCCGTACTCGCGCTACCAGAAGCGGGAACAACGCGCACTTGCAGCTCAGCAGGCGTACTGTAGTTGCCTTGTGTAATCATCCGGGCATAGACGCGATCGCTGACGCGGCTCCAGGGCGTGTTGCCCGATGTAGCACGGACATTCTGGGTCACGAGCGCACGAGATAGCGATTCGTAGTTATTACCGTAACGCAGCAGTGTCTCGCGGGTTTGCTTCAGCGTCACAACGGTTCTGCCAACGTCACCCAAACGGTTAAGGCTAGAATCCATCGACGGCAAGCCAGGAACCGTGCTGGAGAGTTGGCTCCAACTAGCATCAATTTGTTCTAAAAAGCTACGTCTGAGGCGCGGCTTGAAGTCTGGCAGTACAAGATCGACGATCGCTCGAAGTTCTGGGGTCATTTCCTCATACTTCATGCCCGCCTGCAAATTCCATGAGAGCACTTGCAGTTGCGGATGAGGCAGGTTTAACCCAACTGTGCGAGAGTTGAGCGCCACAATCACATCCGCCATTTTGCCCTTCAGTGGAGCCAGCAAATACCGATGTCCGGGCGGGCTAGACGCCGCATGTTTCATGCAAAACACGTTTACTGGAATGGCATAGTCACCCGGAGCCAGCAGAACAGTACCGTCGCGGCTAGTGCGAATTTGCTGCCCGATGGGACGCAGATCGCCAGTGGCGCGAAAGGGTCTACCTGGAAGGGTAGCCACCGTAGGAAAAAGAGCTTGGGCACTTGAGACGATCGGGGCTTCTGTTTGTAAGGTTCGTCCCATTGCTTGTGTGATCTGGTCTGCGATCGCGCCCTTAATGATCCCTTCAACGGCGGGGACTCCTGGAATTCCAATGCTGGGGAGCCTGATGTTGAATTGCGCCAGTTTTAGCCCAGAAATAGGTGTCGAGCCGGAAGCAGGCGAGGCAGCAGCCCTAAATTGAGTCGAGCCGAATAAGATGAAGCCACAGCTTAGTAGAGACGCCCAGCGGCAGGTTTGGTGTATTTTTAGACGCATGGGTTGACCTCAATCACTATCACTCCAGTATCAGCATAGTCAAGGCAGCAACTTTTTTGACATTTGTTTTCTAGGATAATCTTCAGGGGGGTTGGCTACTTAAGCTAGGAAGATGTCTCTCTGACTTCGGCTAACTCATCCCAAAATTCTCTTTGTACTTTAATTAGCCCTCACAATTGTTCTACCTCAGCTCGTAGTCAACAGTGCCTCTGATGTGGGAATTTATCACTTGAAGATAACTGTCTAAACTGCCCTCTCATTTAACTGAACTCTAATGGATAGTATTCAGCATCTCATTGAACCGCATGTCCAAGATCTAGGAGGATTCCAAGCCCGTCGGCTCCTTCCCTCAGATATGTTGACCTTGGTTGGTCCCTTCATCTTTTTTGATCATCTCGGTCCTGCTGTGTTTCCACCAGGCAAAGGTGTAGATGTCAGACCGCACCCACATATTAATTTAGCCACAGTGACCTATCTGTTTGAAGGCGCGTTGCTGCATCGAGACAGTGTGGGCAGCAATCAGGAAATTCGTCCGGGTGCCGTGAACTGGATGACGGCAGGACGAGGGATTGTCCACTCTGAGCGCACTCCTGACCATGAGCGCAGCAAAGAAGCCACATTGCATGGAATCCAGACTTGGGTGGCCCTTCCTGATGAGCATGAGGAAACAGAACCTTGGTTCCGGCATCATCCTGCCACTGATTTACCCGCTTGGGAAGAGGCGGGAGTAGCCATCACCCTGATTGCGGGAAAAGCATATGGTCGTCAGTCTCCAGTGCAGACCTTTTCACCTATGATTTACCTGGACGTACAGTTCTCTGCTGGTACGCACCTTACCTTACCGGGTGACTACCCAGAGCAGGCCGTTTACAGCGTGACCGAAGGACTACAGATCAACGATGCCCCTCTGGAGCAGCATCGGTTAGCGGTTCTGGGATCAGGTGCATCGGTAGACATTTCTGCCGATCGCTCGGCTCGTTGTATTGTGGTCGGAGGTGAACCTGTGGGAGAGCGGCACAAGTGGTGGAATTTTGTTTCCAGTCGCTTAGAACGCATTGAGCAAGCGAAGCGGGATTGGCAGGAAGGGCGGTTCGGGCAGGTTCCTCAAGAAACAGAATTTATACCATTGCCTGAGGAACCGAACCGCAAACGAGAACAGCCGCTATAGGACGACTGAGTGCCACTCATCCGATCACTCAACTAAATCGAGCACCGAACACAAGGAGAAGAAATGTCCCATAATCTGCTCCTACTCAGTAACTCCAAGATTCACGGGAAGGGTTACTTGGAGCACGCAATGGATGCGATCGTAGAGTTTCTGGACGGATGCCACGTCCTCCACTTTGTCCCCTATGCCCAAACTGAGTACGAAGCGTATACACAACGTGTTCGCACCGCGCTGCAACCCTTGGGCGTCGAAGTCATTGGCTTAAACGCCGGGTCAAATCCACGGGAAGTTGTGAAAGAGGCCGAGGTGCTATTTGTAGGAGGTGGCAACACGTTTCGTCTCCTCAGAAGTGTGCAGCAGTTGGGTCTTGTGGAATTAGTCCGGCAGCGAGTATTGGCGGGGGAGTTGTCTTACATGGGTTCCAGCGCTGGAACCAACCATGCGTGTCCCACTATCCGTACCACGAATGACATGCCGATTGTACAGCCGGTTTCTTTCGAAGCATTTGGGTTAGTTCCGTTTCAGATCAACCCGCATTATCAAGATGCAGATCCGCGCTCGACTCATATGGGCGAGACCCGCGAGGAGCGCATCTGCCAGTTCCTTGAAGAAAATGATGTGCCAGTGCTAGCGATGCGGGAAGGCGCGTGGCTTCGCCGTCAAGGTAGTAAGTTAATCCTCCAAGGGCAAACCGGGGCACTCCTCTTCCAGCGAGGAACCGAGCCAACGCCTTATGAAGAAGAAGCCGACCTCTCATTTCTTCTCAACCTGCCCACTCAGTTCGACACTTCCTTGTAATGTTTGCAGTTGGCTGTCAACTCGCCCAGCAGCACCACAGGCAGTACCGTAAAATCTCTCTCCCTCTCAAATTCGCCTAACACTGCAAGACCAACATTGAGAGGAATTGAAGCGATAAGTCTGATTCGGAAAGATCAAGTAGAAGGAATTGAACACGCGAATCGTGTATCTCAAGCAAGGTTCATCGAAGCAATCTTTAGAGCGAGTGCTTATATGTTTGAGCTTTACTGGAACGTTACATGTTTTACGTCGAGCAGTGGCTAAATTTCAAATTCCATCCGCTGATGTGCATCCCCTTTTCAGAGTTGGTTGAGGCGTGAGATTCTTGATGCTCAAATTCCATCGCCGCAAGGCAGAGTCAATCCGAGAGTGGTCAAAAAGCCCAGGTCAAAGTTTCCGGCCAAAAAGCGACATCATCTCGATCAGGGCACTCAATGACCGCAACTTACTTTTGCGATTTCCAACTCTGCTTAAGGCTTAACCGAGAAGTATTGTTCCAGTGACACCCAGTTCGCAGCAGATAAAAGATGGCATTTAATGCCTGTCGATTCTCCATTCTCGGTCGTCCTCCTTTCGGTTTCGGACGCTCTGCTGGAATCACATGCTTAGCTCGCTCCCAAACTTCATCCGGCAGGAGAAATTGCGGGTCAATTTCTGTGCAGGACATGACTAATCATGGGCTGAAACAGATTGTAGTTGAGTATCTCATAGATTCAGAGGTTTTCGGATAGACTCTAAATGCTGTTATCCGATCGTTCGTTTAACTTTCGTACGCCTCCATGGGCAGACACGAGCAGACGAGATTGCGATCGCCGTAGGCATTATCAATTCGTCCCACAGCGGGATAGAACTTATGCTCGCGAGTCCACGCGGTCGGGAAAATGGCTTTTTCACGAGAATAAGGGCGCTGCCAATCGGATGTTAGATCGGCAACGGTATGAGGCGCGTTTTTAAGGCAATTATTCGTGCGATTGGCGCTGCCAAGCTCCGCAGGATCGCTCTTTCCAGTTTCAATTTCACAAATCTCTTCCCGAATCGCAATCATCGCATCACAGAATCGATCCAACTCCGCCTGAGATTCGCTCTCGGTTGGCTCTACCATGACCGTTCCAGCCACAGGCCACGACACCGTAGGCGGATGGAACCCATAATCGATTAGGCGCTTTGCAATGTCATCCACTTCGATGTCTGCACTCCTCTTAAATTCTCGTAAATCGAGAATACATTCATGGGCAACTAAGCCATTCTTGCCTTTGTAAAGCACCGAGTAATGTCCTTCCAATCGCTTCGCAATGTAATTTGCGTTGAGAATGGCAACTTCTGTCGCTTGAGTTAAGCCTTCGCCGCCCATCAGCGCAATATACATCCACGAAATGGGCAGAATGCTGGCGCTGCCCCACGGAGCCGCCGAAACCGCACCGATGCCCTGCTTGCCCCCAATCTCGATCACCGAATGCTTGGGCAAAAATGGCATAAGGTGAGACATTACGCCGATCGGTCCCATACCCGGCCCGCCGCCGCCGTGCGGAATGCAGAAGGTTTTGTGTAAATTCAAATGGCAGACATCGGCTCCAAAGTCTCCGGGGCGACACAAACCGACTTGAGCATTCATGTTTGCGCCATCCATGTAGACCTGTCCACCATTGGCGTGAACGATATCACAGATTTTTTGAATGCCTTCCTCAAAAACACCATGAGTTGAGGGATACGTGACCATCAGCGCCGATAGGTTGTCTCGGTGCTGTTCGGCTTTGGCGTTGAGATCAGCGATGTCGATATTGCCCTGATCGTCACACGCGATCGCAACCACCTTCATGCCTGCCATCACGGCACTAGCGGGATTTGTGCCATGTGCTGACTGTGGAATCAGACAGACATTACGATGCCCTTCTCCTCGGCTTTGATGGTATTGCCGAATTACGAGCAGTCCGGCGTACTCTCCTTGAGAACCAGCATTGGGTTGGAGCGAAATTCCGGCAAATCCAGTAATTTCAGAGAGCCAGCCTTCGAGTTGCTGAAACAGAATGCCGTAGCCTTTGGTTTGTTCGATGGGGGCAAAAGGATGAATTTGACCGAACTCTGGCCACGTAATCGGAATCATTTCTGCGGTTGCATTTAATTTCATCGTGCAAGATCCTAAGGGAATCATGGCAGATGTCAGCGACAAATCTTTAGACTGCAAGCGATACATGTAGCGCAGCAGTTCAGTTTCAGAATGATATTGACTGAAAACAGGATGGGTGAGATAAGCAGACGTACGAACCAATGAACGTGGAATTTTGGGTTGGGCACTGAGACCATGAAGATGCTCTGGCGAGGCGTCGAAGATCGACAGCAAATCTGTCAAATCCTGCTGTGAAGTCGTCTCATCAAGCGCGATCGCAAGCGCATTCTCACTCAGTTTACGAAGGTTGATTCGACGCTCCAGCGCCTTCTGAATGATTTCGTCCGCCCGACTTCCAACTTCGACTTGCACTGTATCAAAGAACGGCTCGGTACTAATTGTGTAGCCTGCTTTCTGTAAGCCTGCTGCTAAAAGTGTGGTCATATAGTGAACACGTTCAGCAATACGCTTAAGGCCGCTTGCGCCATGATAGACCGCATACATTCCGGAAATCACTGCTAACAAAACTTGCGCTGTACAAATATTGCTAGTCGCTTTGTCACGTCGAATGTGTTGTTCACGAGTTTGCAATGCTAATCGCAATGCTGGCTGACCACTTCTATCTTTAGAAACGCCCACCAACCGTCCGGGAATTTGCCGTTTGTAAGCATCTTTCGTGGCAAAGTAGGCCGCATGAGGCCCACCATAACCGAGCGGAACACCGAATCGCTGCGTGTTTCCGATCGCAATATCTGCCCCAAACTCACCCGGTGGCTTCAGTAAGGTGAGACTAAGCACATCAGCAGCAACGGTGACGAGTGCGCCAGCTTGGTGAGCGCGATCGCAGAACTCAGCATAATCATAAATCACGCCATCGGTGGCAGGATATTGCAACAAGGCACCGAAGATCGGCGTGTCAAACGCAAACGTTTGGTGATCGCCAACAATCACATCAATGCCCAGTGGAATAGCGCGAGTCCGAATCACGTCAATGGTTTGAGGATGGCACGCTTGCGACACCCAAAACGCATTCGCTTTATTTTTGACCAAGCCGTAGCTCATAGACATCGCTTCTGCGGCTGCCGTGCCTTCGTCTAAGAGCGAAGCATTGGCGATCTCAAGTCCCGTCAAATCGATGATCATCGTTTGGAAGTTGAGCAACGCTTCTAGCCGACCTTGAGCAATTTCGGGCTGATAGGGCGTGTATTGCGTGTACCAACCTGGATTTTCGAGAATATTGCGCTGGATGACGGGAGGCGTGATGCAATTGGAGTAGCCCATGCCAATAAATGAACGGAAAATCTGATTTTGCTGCGCGATCGCTTTCAATTCTGCCAGCAATTCATACTCGCTCCGAGCCACCTCAATTTGAAGCGGACGCTTCATCCGTATTCCTTGTGGAACTGCTTTGGCAACCAAATCTTCAATGGACTTCATTCCCAAAACGTCGAGCATGTGCTGAATTTCAGTTCGGCGCGGTCCTAAATGGCGATCGACAAAGCGATCCGGGTAAGCCAGATCCATAGGCTTTGCATGACTCGATCCATTCCCGGAAGGCGGCGTGTCAGAGATCCCGGTGGCGTCATGGGTCAAATCAGCCGTGGATTGAAGTTGAGTGACAGGCTCAGACATAAAGGATGATACGGATGAGGTGGACTGGAATAACCAAGGTAGACAGAGTATGCCGACGGAAGGAGGAATGAACCATTCACCGCAAACGAATGGGTTCGCGATCGGAAGGTTCATCTTAGAGGCTGTTATTCACATTTTGCAACAATAAACCCGCTACGGCTGTAAGCGGGTGTAAAGGAAGAATGAAGTTGTGGTGTAGTCTAGCAAGAAATATCGAAAAGAACCGCTACAGATGCCGTGTATTGAACTCGTGATTTAGATCTCGTGCTTTAACTAAGGATGCGAAACCGGGCATAACGACTGCATCCTCTATCTGTTATCTATGGTATATCCATGATACAAAATCCGCTGTCGCTCTGCTCAACTCCCCTCTACTAAGCCGCGATACTGTTCAGCCGATAGTGAATTCTCAATCTCGCTGGGGTCGCTGATCTTTACCTTAATGAGCCAACCTGCACTGTACGGGTCATTGGCTAAATTCTCTGGAGCGTCTGCCATTTCGGTATTAGCCTCAACCACTGTTCCGGTTACAGGAGATTTGAGATCTTCGACTGCTTTCACCGACTCGATCGTGCCAAAGCTCTCGCCTTTTGTCACCTCTGTGCCCACATCTGGCACTTCTAAAAACACAATATCGCCCAGCTGATCGATCGCAAATGCCGTAATGCCCACGATCGCGACGTCGCCCTCAAGCTGAGTGTATTCGTGGGTGTCGGTGTATTTCAAATGGTCGGGATAGTCGAATGCCATGATGATTTCTGACGGGATGAAGACGAGATATATTCTACTTCTTGGCTCGGTAGAATGGGCGCTTAACCACGATCGCAGGGTAGAGTTTGCCGCGAATGCTAACCTCAACTTGCTGTCCGGGCTGCGCGAGTTCGACGGGAAGGTAAGCAAGCGCGATCGCGCTACCAACAGTTGGCGCTAGGGTTCCGCTCGTGACGATTCCTACTTCTTTGCCCTCAAACAGGACAGGATAACCATGGCGGGCGATATTGCGTCCCTGCATTTGCAAGCCGACGAGCCGCCGTTTGACGCCCTCTTGTTTTTGTCGTTCTAACGCCGATCTCCCGATAAAATCACCTTTGCTATCAAGATGCACTAACCAGCCTAATCCTGCTTCTAAGGGGCTAATCGAATCGTTGATGTCTTGTCCGTAAAGTGCCATCGCTGCTTCAAGGCGTAAGGTATCTCGCGCCCCTAATCCGCAAGGAACAACCCCAGTGCTGAGCAGCGATCGCCAAAGTTCTACTCCAACTGCCGGATCGACCATTATTTCAAAGCCGTCTTCTCCGGTGTAGCCCGTGCGAGCGATAAAGGCAGGGTGTCCAAGAACAGTTCCTTCTAGATGTTCAAAGGGCTTGAGCAGAGAAAGATCGTCTGAGGTGATGGCTTGCAGATGCTCCTTGGCTTTCCGCCCTTGCAGCGCAATCAGTGCCTTTTCAAGCGAATGATCATAAAACGTCAGGTCGCTCGTATCTAAATTCTCTAGCATCCAGGTTTTATCTTTCTGCGTCGTTGCCGCGTTCACAATCACCACCCAACGCTGCTGATCGGAGCCATCAAGCCCCTGATAGTAAAAGATTAAATCGTCAACAATGCCGCCTTGAGGATTGAGAAGAACCGTGTACTGCGCTTGTCCGGGCTGCAAGCGGCTCAAATCGGACGGCACAAGCTGCTGAATTTGGGTCAACACATCCTTGCCCTGCAACGAGAACTTGCCCATGTGCGAAATATCAAACATGCCTGCATCGTTGCGAACGGCGTGATGCTCTTGCCCAATACCCGCAAAATGAACCGGCATTTCCCAGCCGGAGAATCCGACCATCCGGGCATTTAGCGCGATCGCAGCGCCATACAGTGGAGTTCTCAGTAAAGTGTCTTTCACAGCTATCGTCCTCACAAAACAACGTCCTATTTCGTTGATCAAATTATCACTGCTCTGATTCAGAAATGTGCGGCTACCTGTAATCTGCGTAACATGTAATCTACACAACAACGACAAGCGATAGATTCCCAATCCCTGTCTACTAGACGCTTTGCTCCCTATTCTTCAATCTTCTTACTTAAACCTCTTGCAAATAAAGCCATCCAGACACACACTATTGATGGGAATCAAAGTGGAAGCTGCGAGGTTATTTTGTGAAACGAGTTTTATCGATTATTTTAGGCGGCGGTGCAGGGACCCGTCTGTATCCTCTAACAAAGCAACGGGCAAAACCTGCGGTTCCACTCGCAGGCAAATATCGCCTTATTGATATTCCAGTCAGTAATTGCATTAATTCAGAAATTTTTAAGATCTACGTTCTGACTCAGTTCAATTCTGCCTCCCTTAACCGTCACATTGCACGTGCGTTTAGCTTCCCCGGATTCAACGACGGGTTTGTAGAAGTGTTAGCCGCGCAACAAACGCCCGAAAATCCTAACTGGTTTCAAGGAACGGCGGATGCAGTCCGGCAATACATCTGGCTGCTCGAAGAATGGGACGTAGATCAGTGCCTCATTCTCTCTGGTGATCATTTATATCGAATGGATTATCGCCAATTTATCGAGCGCCACCGGGAAACGGGGGCTGACATTACCCTATCAGTTGTGCCGATCGATGAGAAGCGCGCGTCCGATTTTGGGTTGATGAAAATTGATGGGACAGGACGAGTCGTTGACTTTAGTGAAAAGCCAAAAGGCGAGGCGCTAAGAGCAATGCAAGTCGATACAACGGTTCTGGGATTGTCTCCTGAAGAAGCGAAGCACAGTCCCTACATCGCATCGATGGGGATTTATGTCTTTAACAAGGATGTTTTGATCAATCTGCTGAAAGAGCAAAGCGATCGCACTGATTTTGGCAAAGAAATCATTCCTCAATCGGCAGCAACTCACAATCTGCAAGCCTATCTCTTCAACGATTATTGGGAAGATATTGGAACGATCGAAGCGTTCTACGATGCCAACCTTGCCCTGACCCAACAGCCGCAACCACCCTTTAGTTTCTACGACGACCACGCCCCGATCTACACACGTCATCGGTTCTTGCCGCCCAGCAAGTACTTGGACTCCCATATCACCGAATCGATTATCGGTGAAGGCTGCATTCTCAAGAATTGCCGAATTCACCATTCAGTGTTGGGCGTCAGAAGCCGCATTGAAGCGGGAGCGACGATCGAAGACTCGATGATTATGGGTTCTGACTTCTATGAAGGTCACGCCGAAGGTCCCGTAGACTGTCATGCTTCGCAGGTGAGCTTAGGCATTGGCGCAGATACGACCATTCGTCGTGCGATCGTTGATAAAAATGCCCGCATCGGCTGCAATGTGCAAATCATTAATAAAGATCGTATTGAAGAAGCTAACCGCGAAGATGAGGGATTCATTATCCGCAGCGGTATTGTAGTTGTGGTGAAGAACGCCACAATTCATGACGGAACCGTGATTTAGACACCCCAGGCAAGGAATGTGCAAGGGATGACGCTGTGAAGGAAGGACTGTCCGTTCAAGCGTCGTCCCTGATTTTTTTAATCGGGCTTCCCGGTAGTGGCAAATCAACCTTGGCGCGATCGCTACTCGCCGCTCATCCCGATGCTCTGCTCATTTCAACCGATGCGATTCGCGCTCAGTTGTTTGGCGATGACGCTATCCAAGGAACGTGGCTCAAGGTCTGGTTAGAAGTTCGCCAGCAGTTTCAGCGGGCTGTCGAACAAACGTCTAGCGGGCAAGCTTCGTTTGCAATTTATGACGCGACGAATGCCGTAAGAAAGCAACGCAGAGCCGCGACCGCGCTGGCTCGAACAACTGGATTTACGCACATCACCGGAATTTGGCTAAACGTGCCGCTCGATCTTTGTTTGGAGCGCAATCAACAGCGCAGTCGGGTTGTGCCAGAAGAGACTATTTTGCGAATGCATCGCCGCTTACTGGGCGCACCTCCCTCTTTAACAGAAGGGCTAGATCAATTGGTAGAATGCACCCCTTAATCTCTACCAATCCGTTATCTCTCCAGCATTCATTGTTCTAATCGTCTTAGCGTAATAGAACGCGGCTTCGAGGCCCGATCGATTGAGCAGGGGTGCGCGCTGACTCTAAAACAACACGATTGACCTCAAAAAATGGAGCGGCACCCAGTGATCGCAGCACACTCGCATCTGAATTAGCAGGATTGACGCTAGGTTGGGGTGTCCCGTTAGAGGGTGGACTAGTCGGGGTCGCGCCTGGCAACGTTGGACTAATCGGAGTCAGCCCTGCCGGAACGGTAATGGATAGCCGAACGGGCATGTTAGTCACCGTGTAGGAAAACACCGTTGGCTGTGCTGGAATCGATGGATTTGCTCTGGTGTTATAGTGCGATCGAAAGTCAAACACTGTTGGACTTGAGCCACCGTTGCGATCGCTGTAGCGCGGTCCTTGTCCTCGAACGTCAAATGTGCCTTGATACTGAGCTCCGGTGTTGGGATCAGTCGCAATTCCGGTGTACTTACCCAAAACCACAAATTCATCTTGAATCGTGCCGTAAAACCGGACATTTTCTCGGTTGTTAAACCGTTTAACCAATAATAATTCTCCATTTGATAATGCTGGAGAGATTAATGCGCCATCAACTGAGACAACAGGAATGCCACGAAAATCAACAAAGTAGCGACCACTACTGTCAACTTGAACAAGATTAGGATTGAAATCTTGAGCGGAATACACTAAAACACCATTACGAAAATAGCGTCCTTGGCTATCGGTATCGACCCGCGTTGTGCCTTGATTAAAATTTGGATTGATGTTGGGCGGCGCGATCGTACCGTTGACCACTCCTGAACTATTGATGGTAACTTGCGCGATTAGCTCTGGGCGCACTTCTGAAGAAAATGCAGCAGCAGGAGCCAGCGCCATCAGACTACTAGCGAGCAGGAAAGAATGCAAACGGTTTGACAACATAGTTTGACAACTTAGAATAATTAGCTACAGCGAATAGATTAGTTTCAGCACCCGGTAGACAGTTCTTCTAAAACCTAAACGTTGCGCGTACTGCTCCAATGACCAACGTATCATTATCGCGATTGTGATTCGGATTAAACACGACAAGCAAGCCCGGTGTCAGATCAATAAACGAATTCAATCTGGCTCGGTAGAACACTTCTAAATGATAAGCACTATCGGGCTGCCCGCCCTTTTCCCCACCCTGACTAAACCGGGGAAAGTTGTATCCGGTTGGTAAGCTGCTAGATGTAATTTTAGGCGGTTGCCCAAACAAAACGCCACCGAGATTTCCACGGGCAAACAGATCTGGAAAGGCAGAAAAGAGCATCCAGTTCGTAGTCTGTACTGAGCCAGAAATATCGGTTGCCGTCGAAGTTGTCCAGCCGCCCCACCCGCCAATCGTCAACCCAGGATTGATACGCCAAGCGGCAGTAGCCCCGATCGCATGAGTATTAAAACCAGAATTCGTGGGGGCAAAGGGAGACAGAAGCTGAGCATCTCCGATTCCGGTTCCAATAATGCCGTCAGGCGCATGGGAGAAAAGATAGTGGAGGCCAAGATTGATCGTATTAGTGGGAGCGAGAGACAACTGAGTGCCGATCGTATAGCGTCCGCCAAATAATCCGCCGATATTTTGATCGCCCGTAAAGCTCGGTAACTCAGCGCTGTAGACTGCTTGTAGACTCACGCGATTGCTGATCTGCCAATCGAAGCCTGCGCCCCCCGTCCCGTTGCCCAGCGTGATGATCGGGTTGCGTTGTCCCAGCAACGAAAGTGCGCCTTCGCCCTCGCTCTCTAGAGGATTAATGCCGCGAAACGTATTGCTCGCATTCACACCCGCCGCTCCGACAATCACCCCAAACTTAGAACTGATAGGAAAGCGGTAAGATAAGTCGCTGAGGACAAGTTGATTGTTTAGCTCAGATTCATAGGCGAGGCGTCCCATGTTGGTGAATACAGTCGGAGCCGACGATCGCAAGTTTCCGGTTTGCAGGCCGGTTAAGAGTAAGTCGTCACCCTTAAAGGAAGTTGCCAAAGAAATTTGAACATTATTGGTGAGCGTCGGTTCAAGTTTACCTTTGCGCTCTGGCACACCATCTCGTGGAAAGAGATCAACATCGACACTGTTGCTGCCTTGAATAGATACGATCGCTTGTCCAACCAGTCGAGTTGTGGTTGAGAACTGCTGTTTTTCTAGTGTTGCAGTTTTGCTGTCAAGCGCATCGACTCGACCTCGCAACGTATCGACTTCAGCCGCAAATTCCTTCTGTAGTTGCCCAAGGGTGGCGAGATCTTCTCGGTTAACCAAATCTGCGCTTGAGCCAGCAATCAATTCATTGATGCGATCGGAGCAAGCGTTTAATCCAGCCGCAAACTCGTATCGAGTTAGGACACGGTTCCCCAAGTAAGTGCGGTCTGGATATCCAGCAATGCAGCCATAGCGCTCAACGAGCGACTGCAACGCTTGAAATGCCCAGTCGGTCGGGCGCACATCTAAAAGTTGTGATACTGAATTAACTTGTGCTTCATCCGATACTTCTGCCTCTGGGCTACTCGAAGGGCTAAACTCTGGTTGAGCAAGACGTTCTGGAAGGGCAATTGCCGAATTTTGGAGAGATGTCACTGCCGTTGGACGGCTTTGAGCAATTTTTTGAGGCTTCACTGAAGAAACCCTGAGGTGCCTATGGCTGGCGTTAGGCACTACTGGCTGAACAGGGATTTGCTTTGCGGATTGTACGAGGGTCATTAGACCAAAATCTGTCATTTTTATACAACCAGAATTCTAGCTTTCTCCTTATACCCGCATTTTCAGGTTTCGAGGTAAGAATGATTTGGAGTGCTAAGGTTTTACGGCGCGATCCTTCGGAGCTTGGCGGGAACCAATCGCGTCCTAATGCCTAGAGTAGTGTTATAAGAAACGGTAATTATGGCTGATCTAGATAGATTGACTAACAATTAGTCTGATAGTTGAGAGACGGGAAGTTTGATTTGAAACTTGGCTCCCTGTCCGGGCTGTTTGAATCAGATGAGTCTGAAGTTGGTGCAACTCTGCGAGGGATTGTTCTAGCTGTTGGGTTTGCGCTTGAGCGACCGCAGTTGCCTTACAGCTTTGTTGATACAGTTCAGCTTGCTGAACCAGAATGATCTGTTGTTCTGCTTCGCTCTCAGTTTGATATTGACTAACAACTGCATTTAACGCAGCCAACAAAGGATTTGAAGCTGCCTCTAAAATAGCTTGCAAATATCGCTTTGACCGTGGGCAAGGGGTAACCGGGTAAATTGAAATCTACATCACGGTAGATCAGGCCTCTATGCGATCGCTCTATTAACGTAATCAGTTCGCCTAATGTCTGATGCAACTGCTGCCGCTCAGAAGGATTGTGGCTACAAACCAATCTCAAACAAAACAGTGCCGTTCGTTGAGATAGCATTCGCTGGCGACCGCTAACGTTTACGATCGCGGCGCTAATCGCTTGAGAATTGCCCTGGTCAACTTGTTCTCTTACCAATCCCGGACACTGAAGACGTTGCGGCGAACGAGCTGATAGGCATAACCTAGAAAATGTGCGATCGGCATCGTTAACAACGAGACACCACAAAAAAACCATCGGCTTAGAAACGAGGGGATCTCTTCTGAATCGCCGCGCCAAAATTCTGAACTAAAGCTTTGGTTAAACTCTAAGGTGACGCGCAGGCTCTCCAGAAAGGGCAATAGTACACCAAGCAAAATGCACTGTTCGATTGGTAGATCGAGTTGAGGGGTGAGAATATCGAGCATTAGGAGTGCGATCGTACAGGAGATCACTAAAAACGGTAGTCTTCCTCTTAAACTCGATTTCTTGTGTTTTGTAGTTGTAAGAAATCGTCCTCTGCCATACTTAAAATACTGAATTAGCAATGCTTTCCAAGTGCTTCTAGGATAATACCAGACACAGATTTTTGAACTGATATAGATTGCTTTAGAAGATTGCTTTTCTAGCCTCTGATTAAGCTCAGAGTCTTGGTTGGTAACCTGATCGAGGGCGAAAGTGGTATTCGACAATCGAATATTTAGCTCAGCATCTTCATTAACTGCTTCTGAGCTATAGCCAGAGCAATTAAGCAAATCTTTTCTCCAAAAACAGCCTAAATAGGCTGTATCTGCATAGCCATCATATTTAGGATTACGATACTTTGCACCACCATTGCCTAACCAAGTTTTAGAAGATAGAGCAACACCCGCCTGAAAAGCATTTTTTGCCACAAAACGCTGTGCTCCGCCTACATTAACAGCTTCAGACCTCAACAATGCTTCAACACACCGTTCAATATAGTCAGGTGCATAATCTGAGTGAGCATCGGCTCTTAGAAAAACTTCTCCATCACCGTGTTGCAGAATTAAGTTTAATCCTGCTGCTTGAATCTTGAGTGGATTATGCAAAAGTTTGACTCGTGAATCTTCTGAAGAAATCTGATGAACTATGAGTTGGGTTCCGTCCGTACTGCCACCGTCTGCAACTAGTATTTCAACAGCATTAGAATACTTTGTTTTTAAAAATCTCTGAATAACCTTCTCAATGGATTGAGCTTCGTTATAAGTAGGAATTGCTATGGTGATTGTAGGAAACAATTTCATCCTCACTTGTTGATAAAGTAGAAGTAAGAAAACACATTCCCGAGAAATTCGCATTAAAAATAGATTATTGCAATGCAGAATCATACTCAAGGCTGGTTGGCCCAAACGGCTTGTATTGAGTCAGAGAATTGCCATCTTGTAAAAAAAGTAAAAACAGCAGCCATCCAGTTGGCAATGATGCAACACTGTTGAAATACACCATCAAAAGAGATAGGCCTAAACATGCCCATGCGTACTGAGATATTTCAGCGTTAACCCGTAATTTTCTGAATGCTGCAGCAACGAAGATAGAAGACATAAATACTAGTCCAACTACCCCCATATCAAAAGCAACTAAAGCCCCATAAGCATAAGGCTTAAGGTCAACAAATCCGTTATGCATAAAGAAATTGATTTTAGAAGGATTAAGTCCTGAATCTTCTAGAGTATTTAAGAATTGAATTGACCAAGAACCTAACCCAGAGCCAAAGCCATGAGTAGTAAACGCGTTAAAATACCCGGCATAAACGCTGATTGAACGTTGGCTGCCAAGCTCATTTGTCAAATTCAACAGCTTAAAAACATCAAAGTCTTCATAGCTAGACGAGGAAAAAGAAGTTAGAAGATCCAAAATTCTAGAATTAGGTAATATTGTTGTCAAAATAACTGGTGAGACAAGAATCAAACAAGTGAAAATTCCTATTAAAAGAAATTTAAGTAAGGTTGTCCCAATTCGCTGAGATAACAGCTGAAATGTTAGTAGTTTCCAAGCGCTTCTCATCAAACTAACAAGCACATGAAAAGTGAGAAAAATTGCAAAAAATATTGCAATTGTTGCTGACAAATTTAGAAATACCATGATGACACAGCTACTAATCATGAAGTAGTATTCTAACTTCCTTATTTTTCCATTACGGCGAAGAAAGAATATAAAAGCCAACATTCCAATAATAATTTGAGCCGCATATGAAGGCTCTGGCGAAAATCCTGAGACTCCCCTGGAACCGCCTAATGACTCTCCTAAAAATCTAGGAATAAGAATAGTCAAAACAGTACTAATTCCGGTAGAGGAAAGAATAGACGGGAAGCATTGCTGCAAAATGCTAATAAGTAACCAGGGGTATAAACAGAATCTAAACGTCTTCGCTGATATCAGTCGAAGGTTATCAAAAAGAGCAGCAAAAATAAGAAGTGGCGTCGTAAGGATCAGAATAGACTGTAATGCACCCAAGACAAGTGTTTCTTCTGAAGAGACTAAGAAATATCTAAATACACTGATTAGAAAGTAGAAGGCTGTAACTGAAAAAAATAAAGTGATATAGTGGCGAAGGAATTTAGGAGCTTGGTTATTTAGTAAATAAATTCCAGCTACGATCGCTGCAATGGGCTGAGTTTCGGAATTTCCAATAGGAATTATTCTAAAAAAAGGAAAAAAACAGAGTAAAAAAGTCAAATTGAGGAGAGAATTCTGGTTATACAGTTGGCGCATTACTCCTCCAAGCAGTCAAAATACGCGACATCATTCTTTTTAAGATACTGTATGAGTTGAAATAGAAAAGTTCAACAACTTCATCGCTCACGAATGATAACAGGAGAATTTTAGGAAGAAACCGCAGTAATACGCAAAGTTTATTTTTCTCAAATTCAAGATGTTCTTTCATTCTAGGAACTAAGCATTTAGAGCTTGTAGAAACGCCTCCAAATCTACTCAACGAAACGACTTGATCTATTACTTCTATACGCTCAGTAGCGAACCTACTCCAAAGTTCAGCATCAGCAGCATATCTAAACTTGGTGTCGAAGTAATGGTGTTCAAAATCATCACGCTTCATAAACAAAGCCTGATGAGGAAGATTTTTTCCCTGGCTCTTCACATGGATTAAGTTTGATGACAAATGGCTAAAAAAGGCATTTATCCCACACACGGAATGTCTACGATCGCTAAAGCCAATTGAACGAACCACATCAAAATCAAAAAACAAATCACCTACATTCATGAAATTGACAAAGTCTCCTAAAGCAAATGACATTCCTTTATTCATCGCAGCGTATATACCTGAATCTGGTTCGCTAATCCAGTAATCGATATAGTGTTCATACTGCTCAATTAGAGCCAATGTATTGTCTGTTGATCTTCCATCAACAATTATGAATTCTAAATTTGAGTAAGTTTGGTTAATCACAGACTGAATCGTCTGTTCAAAATGTTTTTCTCCATTAAAAACTACTGTAATTATAGATATGAGAGGCTTCTCTTCGCAGGAGTGCTTAAATATTCCTTTAGTTCTAAGTCCACCTTCCTGCCTTTGTTTAGAATGAGTAGAGGAGAGAATCGTTTTTCTATCTCTATATTCTGAGTTAGAAGTAATCAAGGATTCATTAAATGCAGTATCCTTCCACTGGGCGATTTCTTCTATAAAAAAGTGGTTACGAGGCAAAGACAAATACAAGTGATGAATGGTTCTCCAATAGCAGCCAATGACTTGCTCTACTGGAACTTTCTTAAGCTCATACTTTTGGCTAAGCTTCATATTACGGTCGCATAGATAAACAATTATCTTATGCCTACGCTCTTTCATATTAGTTCTCTCAAGAATGGCTACTTGCCAATCATGATCTACAAGGTTTTGTTGAAATATTTTGTCACTCCAAGCTTGCCTAATATCAATATCATACACATCACACATGTCCGCCACAGAGATTAGCGAAACTAAGCCGTGCCAGCTAGTTAAATCTTGGCTATCATGCGGCTTCACACTTAATACTTTTGTGAATTTAATCTGTAATTCTAAAGAGTTAAGAAAATTCAGACATATGGAGTTGGACAAATTTTCATAGCTTGTTAATCTTATAGGTTTTGTAGGTTTCATCTTACTCAAATTTCTAAAGCTCTATTTGTTAAAGTGAGAATTTCTAGTAGATATAACTCGCTTAGTTTTGCAAAAGAGAGGAATAGACTAACTGGGTTTGTTCAGCGCAGTTTTCCCAAGAAAATTTCTTAGCTCGTTCTTTACCCAACATAGAAAGAGTCATTGTTCTTTCGGTTGAGAACAAAACTTTTTCTAAGGCATCTGCTATGTTATCAACGTTGTAAGGATCAAAATATTCTCCTGCTTCTGCAACTACTTCTGGAATCGAACTAACGTTACTACAGATTACTGGGCATCCGAATGACATTGCTTCAATTGGAGGAATGCCAAAGCCTTCATACAGGGATGGATATGCTAGAGCAGCAGCGTGAGAGTAAAGGCCAGCGAGAGTACTATCATTACCTTCTAAATGAATAACTTTTCCGTTAGGTAAACCTAATTCACTAATTTTGGATAGTTCAATCTTTGAAAAGGATTTACCTCCAAAAGATACAAGGCTAAATTCTTGGCGTATTCGTGAATTGTTAGCGTAAGCTTCAATCAATCTATCGAAATTTTTGTATTTGTCGCGCCGTCCTACATAAAGAATATAAGGGACATTAATAACTTTGGAATGACCACTGCTGATGTTGCTTCTTAGTGAGTGACCTAAATAGGTAACAATCACCTTTTTAGGGTCTATATTGAGAAGAGAAATTAAATCATTCTTAGTAGCTTCAGATATACAGATAATGTAGTCAGCTCTATTGATTGCTGCTGCTTTAATAGAAATCAACTCACGTTCCCGGTTGCTCATCAGATAGCTAAATTTTTCGTGAATCATATCGTAAACGGTAAGAATAGTTGTGCACCGTTTAGGCGTAATGCACTTTTGTGAATAATAGGTTTCGTGAAGTAGATCTACTTTACTCTGTCTGAACCAGCATTTTGATAATTCAGCATTAGCAGCGCTTAAAACTCTTGAAGCACCAGGAAAGTAAGGAACTTTGTGTCCTCTTACTAAAGTTTTATCGCTTTTCTGCAAGTATCCATTTACAAAAACACCTGCAAAAATTTCAACCTCAAATTTGGTTGTTTTGGCAGTGCGAGTAGCAATTTCATAGATATACCGAGCAATGCCTCCGTACTTTGCACGTGAAAAGATTTGATAGTCATACACTAACTTAACCATTTTTGATTTCCGCAAGAACAATATTTGTCGATTTTCTATCTGATAACACTACAAATCATTAGATAGATTTTTTATCAGAATTTTGTGATCTGAATTAGTTTTTGAAGCCATCCTAATTTTTACATAATGCTGTAGGATGTGAGATGGCTTACCTGTTAAAAGTTTTAATAATCTCATTTTATTAACCGATTCATTTGTAATCACATGAATATTTTTGTTGGAGTATAGAAACAACGATAATTCGTTAGCTATATATTGGAGAGTTCGCGCCTGAAAAAATGAAATGTGCTGGCCTGTTCCTAGAGTGTAGTACCACCATTGCTCGGGATCTGGGGGCATTCTCAAAAATAGCTCTGTTGAAAAAATTATTGTTGATGTTTCTGATTTATTTAGAGCATCTTGTATAAAGCTAAGTGGATTGTAAATGTGTTCAAGTACTTCAAAGGCTGTAATTGCAGTAAAGGGTTTATGAGCTGTAGATTCATCAAATCCTTTAGAAAATACATTTTGGCAGTATAAGTCTGACCAGTAAAAGTCGAACCCAACGTCTCTCATCAATCTAGCCAATATTCCGTAACCCCCTGCTAGATCTAAGTACTTTCCTTCCTTATCCAATAAGAAGAAGAGAATGCAGCCTAGCTTTTTTGAGATAGAAATATTTCTTGCAATTAGCCCTGTATCTGCATCTGCGATCGCGCTACTGTAAGCTTCTTCTAACCAGTACGGCTCCTCGGTCTGTAAAAAACCGCAGCGATCGCAATAGAAATAACTAATAGTATACTTATTAAGGATTTTTGCCTTGAAACAATATCTTCTTTCAGCTAAACATATTGAGCATCTATTACTCATTATCTTAATCTCCTTTCCTAACTAACTTTTAGGATTAGCAACTTCTTTAGAATGTCGTTGCCTACTATCCCTAAAGAGAATACGAGAACGCAAATCCCTGTAGACAAAGCAACCCCCACTGAGCCAAAATAGTGCCCTAAAGTAGTTGACAGTAAAAGGTTAGTACAAGCAGAAATAGGGGCAACAACTGCTTGTACATTAACTTCGCCTAAACCGTTAGCTAGCATCGCTACACATTGAGCAGTACAAACTAAGACAGTTGTTAAAAACATCGCAATGATTGTAGATTGTAGAAAAAATTTAGGCTGATTGAACCAGTTTCTAAGAAGCCATGGAAACACTAAGGTCAACAGAAAACCTGCACAAAAAGACCATGTTATGCTGAGCTTGATAGTCTGTTTAAATGTTTTATCAATCCAAATAAAATCGTTTCTTGCTTTTGCTTCAGCATAGGTAGACCAAAGTGGAAGAGTAAAAGCAGATTGTAAAGTTATGATTAGAGCAAACAATTTAAGCGCAATTCCATAAGTTGCGATTGTACTTGCTCCAAACAATTGAGCAATGATAATTAAATCTGTTTGAAAAATTAGAATTGCCGAGACTTGAGCAATCCAGAACTTGATTCCTGATCGAACTAGCCAAATAGAATTAGATAAGCAGAAATAGCGAAATTTAGGCAGCAACCATCTTTTGTGAAAAAAGAATAAATGAATTGAAGCAAAAATGTCACCTAATAGTAGACCAATGAAAAAGAAACCTGCTAAAGCTGATAGATTAGCCTGAAGCTGAATTGCAGTCATTAGTCCTACAACTGCAAAAAGGTTGCCTAAACCGCACCAAAAGCTGTAAATATAACCCTCTTGATAAGCTTGATAAACGCGATTTGGAATAGATAGTATTAAGGACAGAATAAAGAATATAAAGCAGGGCACGAGCGCGGCTTGAATTACTGATTGAGCCTCTAATGAGTGGACATTAAACACTCTATTCCAAGGAATATATAAGTAAGCGATCGCGCTGATGATACTGACGATCATAGCTATACAAATGATTAGCCAGAATGCACTGGATACTGCTTTCTGCGCTGTTCGCATATCGTCCTGTCCATCCGCTGTTGCTAAGGCATTCGTTAAACTGTTGGCAAGCCCTAAATCAACTATGCTGACCCAGCCAACAAACGAAGTTAGCAATAGCCAAACTCCAAACTGTTCTGCTTCTAAATAACTAGCTGTTAAAGGTACTGAAACAAACCCAGCTATGACAGAAATTCCTTTTGAAATTAAAGTAGCTACTCCTGTTACGGTAGCTCGATGAACACGTGTTCTTGCACGATTTCTTGAAGACTGGTGAGTTTGAAGAAAACGCTGAATTGACTGCATTTTGAATCGATGTGCAATTTTGATAACGCGATCGAGGACGCTGGCAATGCACCTATCGTTTACTTATCAGCATTATTACTGAGTTGCTTGCGTGTTTCTGCCTGCACTTCTAGTAGAGTATAAAAAATGCAAAGAATCGAAGATGTAGGAAATACGGAAACTTTTACTTTCTGCTCTAAAACAGTCGCAGAAATACGGAGTTCGATATTTATCTTTTTCTCATGAATAACAAAAAAAGAGCAGATAGAATGAATCTGCTCCTGTATTATACCAAGTGGATCAATACATGCTACAGATAATAGCAGTCGCGTTTGAGGCAA
>NZ_JCACCM010000165.1:0-9649 GCF_059501405.1 Myxacorys sp. | reverse complement strand
AATTCACCGTCCTCACTAGCTTTCCAGCTTCTTAGTTTTGTCAGTCAAGCAGGAGCCTATCTAGTTAATGTCAAAACCATTTCAGCGTTTACGAATGAAGAAGAAGCGGCGGTGGAACTAGCTGATATCGTTCCGTTTTCCTTGCAGGACAAGCTGATTGAACGCGGCGCAACTCACACAGAAGCGGCAAACTTTCAGCAGCATGTTGTTGTGAGCGATTCCGAAGGAAGCCCGTTTCACGGTCGCCTCGTGACAGGACAGAATCCTGCGTCTGCAAAGGGTGTAGGCGAAGAAGTTGTGAAATTACTGCAACACCATATGCAAGGAGCTGAGGTAGCTGTCTAGGTGCTGTGCCTTTTCACCAATTGAGGTGCTGTCTGTGTGCTCTGAGGCTACAGTTTACCTGAATGAGGATGTCCTTACTGAGAGTTGCTCGCCGTTTGCTTTAATTCTTCTCGCAAGACACGCTGATACACGCGAGGCAGTTCAGAACTCATTGAATTATCCTCAATTCCGTATCCCAAACTCGTCCACGTGCCAGACAGCATCTCAAGTACCGTATTGATTTTGCCTTGCTTCAACAACTGGCGTACATCAGCGCCCCATTCGGCGCGATCGTTTAACCAGCGATACACCACCTCATCTTGATACTCTGGCTCGAAACTGTAGCGCGACCACACCAGAAAACCATAGGGCGATGGGTGATACTGTCTCGCTCTTAAATCCCAGGTTGTCGTGATGAACTGATAGCGTCCGGCTGCTGTTGTGCAGTCTCCAGTATTAGGACCAGCGCTAATTGTAATACAGCGATCGGGGTGCTGACTCAAATCGCTAATTCGCTCTCCGCCATACATCACCGAGTAGGGATTACTAACATTAGATTCACTCGCAGAAATGGTTCGCATCAGGGCACGAATATGCGGGTCGCCGCCTCGCATTGCTAAGGGTGCATCTGCCCCGCGAGCCGAACTGCTCATCCAGAGAGAGGAAGGGCGTTTGCCTTGAAAGTACAAGACCAAAAATAAGACGCCGAGAACAATCAGACTCCGAACGAGTAACGTTTCAACAAATTTAGTGAGCGAATCAGGCTCTGACTCTGTTTTTGACATCCGCTATGGCTACGCAACGTTAGAGATCACTGCACTGTTCTGCATTCTAGCTTCTATCGACGAAACGATGAGCGGACTGGTAGTCTGTCAAATGGTTTGGTTCAGTAAGGGAGCGGCTCCAAGAAGAGTTTGAGTATAAGGGTGTTGAGGATGGCTGAGGACTTCTTTCGCGGCTCCGAGTTCAACAATTTTTCCGCCGTTCATCACCGCGATGCGATCGCAGAAGTACCGCGCAACCCATAGGTCATGCGTAATAAATAAGTACGTCAGATCAAATTCGTCTTTCAAATCTTGCATTAAGTCTAGAACTTGAGTCCGTACTGTAGCGTCGAGCATACTGACTGGCTCATCGCAAATTACCAGCTTTGGACGCGTGACTAGGGCACGCGCGATCGCCACCCTTTGCTGCTGCCCGCCCGATAGTTCTCCTGGATAGCGCCCAGAAAATTCTTTCGGATTGAGTCCTACTCGCTCTAGCACAAACTCTACGTCTTGCTTAGCTTTCTCAGGCGTTGCCAACCTATGAATAATTAGCGGATCAGCAATAATCTGCGCGATCGTCATTCTTGGATTAAGGCAAGCGTGAGGGTCTTGGAAAATCATCTGCATTTGACGCCGTTGCTGCTGAAGTTCGTGCCGTCCCAAACCTGTTAATTCTTGTCCCTGGAATTGCACGCTGCCACTGGTTGGACGCAGTAATTGAAGAATCGTTCGAGACAGCGTACTCTTGCCGCACCCTGATTCTCCGACTAAGCCCAAGGTTTCCCCCGCAAAAAGTTCTAAATCAATCCCGTCAACTGCGCGAATTGTGCGATCGCTTTTGTCAAAAAATTGCGAAAAGAAATTCTGCTCGATCGTGTAGTGCTGCTTGAGCGCTTCTAAACGCAGAATTGGCTCAGTCTTTAGAATTCTGGCATCTTGTTCTGCTTGGAGCAGCAAGGCTGAATTTAATAAGGTTTGAGTATAGGCGTGCTGTGGATTTTGGAAAACAGAAGCGGTGCTGCCCGTTTCGACGATCTTTCCGTCGTACATCACGGCAATGCGATCGCAGTATTCGCCAATCATCGCCAAATCGTGAGAAATCACAATGAGCGCCATGTTGCGTTCGCTGCATAGCCGCGTCAGTTCTTGAAGAATTTGGGCGGAAACGGTGACATCTAAACTTGTTGTCGGTTCGTCTGCCACAATTAGTTTGGGATTGAGCAGTAGCGCCAGCGCGATCGCGACGCGTTGCCGCATTCCGCCACTGAACTCGTGGGGAAACTGTGACCACCGATTTTCGGGGATGTTGACGGCTTTGAGCGTTGCGATCGCCCGTTCCTTTGCCGCCCGGGTTGATAGGTTCGGCTCATGTGCTTTTAGCGTCTCCAGACAGTGATCCCCGATTGTCATCAGTGGATCGAGTCGCGTCATCGGGTCTTGAAAGACGATCGCTACCGCTTCTCCTCGAAAGCGTCTCAAACTCGCCGCATCCAAATTAAAAACAGATTGACCTTGAAACGTAACGCTTCCGCCAATTTGAGCCGTGTCGGAGAGAAGCCGCATCACGGCGCGTCCCAAGGTCGATTTTCCGCAGCCAGATTCACCCACTAAGCCAAGCCGCTCTCCCGGATTTAGCGCAAAAGACACATCATCGACGACGTTCGGCTGTCCTCTCCGATAAGCAACTTGTAAATTCTCGACACGTAATAGCGGTTCGTTCATGGTTTGCGGCAATCGACTCTTGTTCAGCTACTTTACCAAACGACTTCAAAATTAGACTTTTCGCAGCGAATTGAAACAAATTTCTGCCTAGTCAGCGCTTCCTCCGCTCCACCTGCTACCAAATCTGCTGCCACCGATGGCAAATTGCTCAAGTCCGATTTACTTGATCTCGAATCTCCTGATTTCTAGCATCGGCCTCCCTCGTGTCAACCTCTTGAGCAAAATTCTCGAATCGGCGCATGAGATAGGCCACGCCAAAATCACCATTGGGATGCTTCTCTAGCAACTCCGATAATTCAAACACCTGCTGTGCTAACTCTTTGCCCAGACGGTCAATCGTGAGTTGGCGTTCCTGAGCTAAATGCTCACGTTCTCGTGCCAGAGACTGCCATTCTTGGGACGAGAGCTGCTCGATCGCAATATGCAATCCCATCGCTTCGAGGGCATTCCACTCGCCGCGATCGCACCAGATGCCTCCACAACTGAGACATCGCTCTACATAAAATGGCGTCTTCATCCCTAACTTGATTCGCGTCAAGTAAATGCCGCACTCCGGGCAAAATGCAGCTTTTGCATCATAGAGCGACGTCTCAAAGCCATCGGCGTCTAAAACTTTGGGAACAAGTTCTGCGATCGTCTTTGGGCGAATTTGCTGAGCCTGCCACCGCTGATAGTCTTCTGGAGAAATCCAGTTTCCCTGACATTCAGAACAACATTTCGCTGCCAAATTGCCTACTAATGTTCCAGCTTCCAACGTAATCTTTCTATCTTTAGGACATTGCAATGCTCAGCCCTCCTAATTCAACGCTTCTCTATTTAATCAGGCAAAGCAAGCAGTTCAAATTAATCAGGCAAAGCAAGCAGTTCAAAAAATCATCCCTCCTCCCTCAGCAATGCCCCACAGTAAACTATCAGCATCTCAAGCCGTCCCTTCACTTGCTCCACCCGTTGCTGTACGGTTTCGGGTTGCTTTGCCGCTCGCACATAGGCAACATCCATTCCGAGCAATCGCAGTTGCTTATCGATTTCCACCCAAATTGAGCGAACGCGATGGGCTTCTGTGTCTGTAAGCGCGTCAATATTCAAACTACGAATGTCGTCTTGAAAGATTTTTTGCAGGGAGATCAGTTCAGGGCGTAAATCTGTAGATTCATTCTCCTGATCATCGCGCTTCCGTCCAAGCTGTGAAACCTTCATTTGAAGCTGCTCCACAACTCCTCTAAAAGATTGATAGATCGATTGGTGAAATTCAGGTATCATTCGCATCATCTCTTTGAGAGAATAATTGAGATGGTGATTTGCGGGGGATCAAGTAGCCGGGGCTATTCTTACAAAATTGCTTCGGTATCGAGTGATCCTGTTTAAGTATGATTTCGCTCTAGCCTTGTATTTTCATCAATTTTAGAAGCGAAGCGTCTCCTTGTTTTTAATCTCCTTTTTGACCGTTGAGACGCTTCTAATTCGCTCAAAAAATGCGATGAAGGAATGTGTTCTCATGGGTAGAATAAGTATAGGTGGAGTCTTAGCAAGTTTAAGATCAACGATCAAATTCAGATTTTTTGGATATCCTTCCAGCAAGATTTTAATCATTGCCAATCCTGCTGCTAGGTTCCCAACGATCGCAAGATCGTCCAAGGACTGTCAATCAATAAATTTCTCTCTTTGTCTAGTAGTCGTAGGCTTTACTCTGCTAGACTCATTTTCTATTAATTCATGTTTTGTATAGCGCACTACATCACCAATTTCTAGTCATCCACCCCTTCCGAACCTCCGAATCCTCTAAAGTCTAATAGCATGAATGTAGCGGCATCTATTTCCACCAAGGATTTTGTTCTCCCAAATTGGTTACGAGAGTGCTTGGTCAAGCCCTTGTCTTCCAATCCTGTTGACTTGCCTATTGATGATAGTGACCTGGTTTGCAAAGCGTTTAACTTTGCCTACCAACTGCACGAAGGTCAATATCGCGCTTCCGGCGAGCCGTACATTGCCCATCCTGTCGCCGTCGCTGGGATTCTGCGCGATTTGGGAGGCAGTGGCACGATGATTGCGGCTGGCTTTTTGCATGATGTCGTAGAAGACACTGACATTACCCCTGAAGAAATTGAGATGCACTTTGGATCTGAGGTGCGATGTCTAGTGGAGGGAGTCACCAAACTCTCAAAATTTAACTTCTCTAGCAAAACTGAGCGTCAAGCTGAAAACTTTCGCCGCATGTTTTTGGCAATGGCGCAAGACATCCGAGTGATCGTCGTGAAGTTAGCAGATCGGCTGCACAACATGCGAACACTAGAACATTTGTCTGATGAGAAACGCCGTCGCATCGCCCTAGAAACCCGAGAAATCTTTGCACCGTTAGCCAACCGACTTGGGATCGGTAACATCAAGTGGGAATTAGAAGATCTCGCGTTTAAATATCTTGAGACTAACTCTTATCAAGAAATTCGCCAGCTTGTTGCTGAAAAGCGCGGCGATCGCGAAGCCCGCCTCAGCACCGTCACCGAAACGTTTAAACAACGGCTCACCCAAAGTGGCATTCGCTGGGTTGAAGTTAGTGGTCGTCCAAAGCATCTCTACGGCATCTACGAAAAGATGCAGCGTCAGCAGAAGGGCTACGAGCAAATCTATGATGTGGCTGCTATTCGGATCATTGTTGAAAGCAACGACGAGTGTTACCGTGCGCTAGCGATCGTGCATGACATGTTCCGCCCGATCCCTGGACGTTTCAAAGACTATATCGGCTTGCCCAAACCCAATCGCTACCAGTCGCTTCACACGGTTGTGATTGGCACTAGCGGACGTCCGCTAGAAGTCCAGATCCGCACGCTCGAAATGCACCACATCGCAGAATATGGAATTGCGGCGCACTGGAAATACAAGGAGACGGGTGGCTCCAGCACAGAACAGCAGACCACGACCGACGAAAAATTCACCTGGTTGCGGCAACTGATCGATTGGCAAAACGATATGAAAGATGCCCAGGAATACCTGGAGAGCATCAAAGATAATCTATTTGATGGCGATATCTTTGTCTTCACGCCCAAAGGCGAAGTCGTGGCGCTGAATCCAGACTCGACTACCGTTGATTTTGCCTATCGGATTCATACCGAAGTTGGTAATCACTGTGCCGGAGCAAAAGTCAACGGTCGCATGGTTACGCTCGACACCCGGCTTCAAAACGGCGACATTGTTGAGATCATTCGGCAGAAGAATGCTCATCCTAGTCTCGATTGGCTCAATTTTGTTGTAACGCCCAGCGCTCGAAATCGCATTCGTCAATGGTATAAGCGATCGCACCGAGACGAGAATATTGCCCGGGGCCGCGAGATGCTAGAAAAACACCTCGGCAAGAGCGGCTTTGAAGCGCTGCTTAAATCCGATCCCATGCTCATAGCAGCAGAACGATGTAACTATCACAGCGTCGAAGACTTTTTAGCGGCTGTTGGCTATGGCGAAGTCACCCTTAATCTGGCTATCAATCGCATTCGAGATGCGGTGAAAGGACAACAGGAGGTTCTGAATCCTCCAATTGAGGGCGGTGTTTTAGCGGATTCGCAAGTTCTCTCCCTCTCGCCAAGCGTCCCCCGTGCTGTGCCAAGTCCTTCTAAGTCGCCCATTGTCGGTGTCGAAGGCTTGCTCCACTACATTGCTGGATGCTGTAACTCGGTTCCGGGCGAGCCGATCATTGGCGTTGTCACTCGCAGCTGTCGCGGCATTTCGATTCACCGTCAAGGCTGTCCAAACCTCGACTCCATTCCTGGAAATCGCTTAGTGCCCGTGAGTTGGAATCAGACCGAGCATCACAACGGACGTCCTCAGGTTTACCCCGTTGAAATTCAAATAGAAGTGATCGATCGCGTTGGGGTTCTCAAAGATTTGCTCTCTCGCTTAACAGACAACAATATCAACGTCCGTAATGCCCAAGTCAAGACTTTCTCTGATCAGACGGCGGTGGTTAATTTGGGCATCGATATTTGCGACCACGATCAGCTAGAGCGAACCTTTGCTCAAATCAGAAAGATGACAGATGTACTGAACTTGCGTCGTGTTAGTCAAGTTGAAGAAGGGTAATTGAGTCGCTCACGAAGTTGAATGAACCTTCTTCATGAAGAGTAGTTCAGCGAAATACACGTTTTACGTGAAAAATCCTGATTTGCTATGCGATCGCGGAATGAGGAAAACAGTATTGTCTTACACTCTACTGAAACTCAAGCTTAGATTGAGAACCGGGAAATTTGTCTTTTCAGAAGCTATTGAGAATACATCAATTCTCCGCATCTTAAAAGGAGGCTGTAAAGTTGTAGTTAAGTAAATTCCGCAAATTGTGTTTAGGCGATGTGAAGTGACTTAAATTACACCTAGTCCTTCATCGTTTCGTTACAATTATCTTCTAGCAGTACCGTTGTCCCCTGGTACGTCCTCTTCACGACGTCGCGCCTTTATCAGCTCGACTTCATCCCCACTTCTTCAATCCCCATTTCTAACCCACAAAAAGTTTTCAACTTACAGAGAATTTCGCCCATCTTCGGCGAACAGGAGTGCGAATTAGGTGAGTACCTGGACAACGTATCCCACTCGGGACATTACGCAAGAAGAACAGCGGCTTTATGAACACTTATTGAGGTTGGTGCAAACCGAATCTCCTCAGCAATTAGTTGAACGCTTTCGGCTACTGTTTGTCGAGGGGATGGGTTACCCAGATGCTGCAATTGTGCGATCGCTAGACCAAATTGTAGCTGCCACCACCTCTGACCAAGACTTCCGGTTTATCCTCAATCGGTGCTGTCACATCTTGATCAATCGTTGGCAAATGCGCCCGCCGTTTTATCCTGCGATCGCTGCCCTAATTGCGGCCCTGTCCTCCCCTCCAACTCGCCCCATCACCGACTACACGAGATCGCGCTCTATCCGTCGCCTGCGTGAACTGAGTAAGCAATTCATCGACACCGAGCAATTTCTAACCCTGAGACGTTTAGGGCAACTGGTCAGTCAACCTCGCGAGCAGTGCCATACGCAGCCGCTCGTGACCTTGATTCATCGCTATCCTTATCTCTACGAACACTGCCTTGTCGCCGAAGGAACGCCTACTGAGCATCAGGCATCGATTCGTCAATTGCAATCCCAAGTGCAGCGTCAGTTTGAGCTTGACCTTTCTAAATATGTCACCCATCAAGCGCGGCAAACTCAATCGACGCAGTTCATACAAAATCCAACTTTACTCAGCGATCGCGATCTTGCACGTGCGCTCCAACTCTTTGTGGGCAAGGTTGAAGGCTCCGCAACGTGTCGGGATATCGCCCAGCGATTCATCACCCACAGCCGCCAGATTCGTTCCTTCCGGGAGTTCAAGAGCGATCTTTATCACTACATTGCCGCCTCGGTCGATTCGGAATACGGAAAGCGGCAGTTCAACACTCAACTGTGCAACCATCTAAAAAACACCCTGTCAGATGTTGATTTGCTGCCCTTAACCGATTTTCTGATTGTCAGAACGTGTAGCCAACTTTTAAACTTTTTAGTCGTAGACAGCCCAAAACAGCCGCAGCATTTTGTCTTTGTTGACTTGCTCTCCAATTTAGGAGCAACCTCAACGACTCGTCTTCTGCTAAAAATTGTGCTGCTTTGCAGTCGAGTCAAACCCTATCTCGAAAAGCGATTCTCTATCCTGTTCAATCACTACGAATCGCATAGCCGCGAGCAAGTCCAATGGCTGATCGCAGCGATGGAAAATCTTCACCTAGCGCTGAGTACAAATTTCAGCACCATCGATCTCTGTTTTGTGAATCAACTCGTTCGTTAATGTGCACCGCATTAAAAATTACAGAAGGTCGATAGTGCCGCCGCACGACAGCTGCGGCGTATTGACCAGGAACAGACCGTTTCAAACCGTCTGCACTCCCTCCCTTGCTGCCCATGAGCGAATCAACATCTACTTCTTCAAAATATGGCGTTTGATGAATTCGAGCGTTTGAGTCAGCGGATTATTCTAAAAATTGATGCATTTTTGACTCAGTGTAATACTCTAAATCAGAGACCCAATGGAAATATTTGATGAGACTCATTCTTCTTGGCGCACCCGGAGCCGGAAAAGGAACCCAATCCCAACAAATCTGTCAAACGCTAGGGCTGTGTTCGATCTCGACGGGTGATCTTTTACGATCGCAGATCAAACAAAAAACTGACCTCGGCAAACAAATCAGAGTCTTTGTCGATGAGGGCGAACTGGTTCCCGATGAAATAGTGCTCGAACTCATTCGGCAACGACTGCTAAAGCAAGATCTCGTCCACGGTTGGCTGCTGGAAGGCTATCCGAGAACGCCAGTTCAGGCAGAAGAATTTGATGCTCTGCTGGCTCAACTGAATCAAGCCTTAGACTACGCCGTTCTATTAGACGTTCCCGTTGAGGTGTTGCTTGGTCGCTCTCTCAATCCAGCCAGACAAGACGCTCAGCCAGAAGCATTGCAGAAACGGATTGAGATATTCCGCGATCGCACGTCACCGCTGTTGGAATATTACAATCGCCAGAATCGCCTAATTACGGTCGATGGCAATCAAGCGATCGGAGAAGTAAGAGAGGACATTCTAAAAAAAGTTGGAATAACTGAGGAAAATGAGGGATGAATAAACTCAAAACGCTACATCAACTCCTGTTCTTCTAGGAAGGAATCAAGTGTTGACCGGAACTCCTTTAGAATCTGCGTCAACACTTGGTATATACAACGTTGTCGCTATGGCAGCGTCTTGTTAGATTCTGTTGCCAGATCAGCGGAATTCAAGGAATGTGCCCAGAGCTAATTCATTGTATGAGGAGGAAAAGAGCATCAATGGCATGCGCTACT